>JABJBS010000265.1 GCA_018668695.1 Deltaproteobacteria bacterium | reverse complement strand
GTTGATATTAAAGAGATGCAACAAACCGAAGGGTTTGACGCACTCATCGGTGCCAACAAGGGATGCTACGCAGCTTTTGCCGCGGTGTACGATTGTGAAGTGCCAGTGATTGCTGCCGTGAATGGATTCTGTGTTGGCGGCGGGGTTGGCCTCGTTGGCAACGCCGATATTATCATTGCTTCCGACGACGCTGTCTTTGGCCTGCCTGAAGTTGACCGAGGCGCCTTAGGCGCAGCCACCCACCTTGCCCGGCTGGTCCCTCAGCACAAAATGCGCGCCATGGTTTACACCTGCGAAAATGCTACCGCCCAGGAGCTGCACCACTACGGTTCGATATTAGCAGTGGTTTCAAGAGATGAGCTACGTGGCAAAGCGATGGAAGTGGCCGAGAATCTCGCCAAGAAAAGCCCTACCGTATTACGGGCCGCTAAAGCATCGCTTAATGGGATCGATCCGGTGGACGTCAAGCGCAGCTACAGGTTCGAACAAGGCTTTACCTTTGAGCTCAATCTCTCAGGTGTTGCCGACGAAGCCCGGGATGCATTCGTGGCTAAAAAAGACGCAGAATTTACCAAGTAAGAGAAGTAAACTAAAATGGCAGATAAGCGAATCACAGAAAACGAAGTTGTAGCGCAGCTTGAAGATGGCATGACCATTGGTATTGGCGGCTGGGGATCACGGCGCAAGCCGATGAGCTTGGTACGCGCCATCTTGCGTTCAGACCTTAAAGACTTAACCATCGTATCTTACGGGGGTCCTGATATCGGCCTTTTTTGCGCCACGGGAAAAGCTAAAAAAATCGTCTACGGTTTTGTCTCTCTCGATTCTATTCCCTTAGAGCCGCACTTTCGAAAAGCAAGGCAAGCCGGCACCATCGAAGCGATGGAGCTTGATGAAGGGATGTTCCAATGGGGGCTTTATGCAGCTGCCAGTCGTCTGCCCTTTCTACCAACACGCGCTGGGCTGGGATCAGATGTGATGAAAATCAATCCGCATCTAAAGACCATTGAATCTCCTTATGAAGACGGTGAAACCCTGGTCGCGATGCCCGCTCTCAAACTCGATGTAGCATTGATTCACATGAACCGCGCAGATGCTCAAGGCAATGGCCAGTTCTTAGGGCCAGACCTTTATTTCGATGACCTCTTCGCCATGGCCGCCGACAAATGCTTTATGAGCTGCGAGCGGGTGGTCCCCACAGAAGAGCTTCTCAAAGAAGGCAGCATTCATACACTGAAAATCAATCGTATGATGACCCACGGCGTAGTCGAAGCACCCATGGGCGCACACTTCACCAGCTGCGAACCCGACTACAACCGGGATGAAGCGTTCCAAAAGGAATATGCAGCCACCGCCAAAGATCCAGAGGCTTGGAAAGCGTTTCAAGAAAAGTACCTGAGCTTGGAATCACATGATGCCTACCGCCAGGCAGTGGAGGCACGGTCATGAGCGATATCAAACGAAGCGATATTTGTATTGTAGCTTGCGCCGATGCGTTTCGAGGCGATGGCGAAATCATGGTCAGTCCCATGGGGCTTACTCCATCCATTGGGGCAAGGCTTGCGCGGGCAACTTTCGAAAAAGACCTCGTGCTCACAGATGGCGTCTCAAGCATCATCTCGGGTAACTATCCCGTTGGAAAAGGCGGCCCAGAGCCCGTGATTGAAGGCTGGATGCCCTACCGCACGGTCTTCGATACGCTTTGGTGGGGAAAACGCCACGTCATGATGGGTGCAACTCAGATTGACCGGTACGGAAATCAAAACATCGCCTGCATTGGTGACTGGCAGAATCCGAAAGCCCAGCTCTTGGGTGTGCGCGGCGCTCCAGGCAACACCATCAACCACCCAACCAGTTACTGGGTTCCTGGCCACTCCAAGCGCGTGTTTGTGGAAAATGTCGATATGGTATCTGGCATTGGCTACGACCGAGCAAAAGAGCTTGGCGCTGCTGCCAAACACCACGAAATTCGTGTGGTGGTGTCAAACCTCGGTGTGTTTGATTTTGCAACAGACGATAATCGCATGAGGATCCGCTCAGTCCACCCCGGTGTGACTGTGGAAGAGATTCAAGAAAGTACCGGCTTTGAGCTGATCACAGACGGGGACGTTCCTGAAAGCCGCTTGCCTACAGACGAAGAAATCAAACTCATCCGCGAAGTGTTTGATCCCAACGGATATGCTCAAAAGGAAGTGCCGTAAATGAGTGAAGCCCCTAAGCCTGGCGCATTGCATACGCGCATCTGCGACCTCTTTGGTTGCAAATACCCCATTGTCCAAACGGGGATGGGATGGGTCTCGGGATCTAAACTCACAGCAGCAACCTCTGAGGCCGGCGGCATGGGCATTTTGGCATCGGCCACCATGACCTACGCCGAACTGGAATCCGAAATTAATGCAGTAAAGAGCCTCACGGATAAAAACTTTGGGGTAAACTTTCGCGCCGACCAAGACGATATTGAAAAGCGCATCGACCTCGCCATCGCTCAAAAAGTCAAAGTTGCAAGCTTTGCTCAAGCGCCGCGCGAAAAGGTCATCAAAAAACTTAAAGATGCAGGTCTCGTGGTGATGCCCACCATTGGAGCCAAACGACACGCGGAAAAAGTAGCCGCTTGGGGTGTGGATGCCGTGATAGCGCAAGGGCATGAAGGCGGCGGCCATACCGGACAAGTGCCGACCTCTCTTTTACTCCCGCAAGTATGCGACACCGTGGATATACCTGTGTTGGGTGCTGGCGGCTTCAACGACGGCCGCGGGCTTATTGCCGCCCTCTCCTACGGCGCCAGTGGCATTGCGATGGGCACGCGGTTCTTGCTTACTCAAGAAAGTGCTGTTCCCGATGCCATCAAAGCGCAGTACATCAAAACACCAGTCACAGGCACCGTAGTCACCAAAGCCATCGATGGTTATCCTCAACGAGTTATTCGGACCGATGTCGTCGAGCAGCTTGAACGCTCTAGCATCATCACTCGGCTCTTTCGTGCACTGGGTTACGCCTTCGCGCTTCGCAAGCACACAGAAACTTCTTTCGGCGCGCTTATCCAAGAAGGGTTGGCCATGCGAGAGAACCAGAATCTTAGCTGGAGCCAGTTGGCGATGGCCGCCAATGCTCCCATGCTCACAAAAGCCAGCATGGTAGACGGCAACCTGGATGTTGGAATTTTACCAACGGGCCAAGTGGTTGGTGTCATTGAAGAACTGCCCACAGTGGAAGTCCTTGTTGAACGCGTCATGCAAGAAGCACAAAATACACTCGACAAGTTATCGGCTTAAGTAGGAATTGAAGATGGATCTTACGTTTAACGAAAAAGAAAACGCTTTTCGCCAAGAGTGCAGAAGCTGGCTTGAGGCCAACGTGCCCAAAGAACCGCTTCAATCGGGGGATACCGGCGAAGGCTTTGCCCAGCATGTGGAGTGGGAGAAAAAACTCTTTGCCGCTGGCTTGGCCGTGGTTTCTTGGCCCAAGGAATATGGCGGCCGCGAAGCAACGCTTATGGAATGGCTTATCTTTGAAGAGGAATACTATCGCGCCGGCGCCCCCAGCCGTGTGACGCAAAATGGTATTTTTCTCATGGCACCCACTCTTTTCGAATACGGCACCGACGCTCAAAAACAACGCTATCTAAAAAAGATGGCAGGCGCTGAAGAACTTTGGGCTCAAGGCTGGTCGGAACCCAATGCCGGTTCTGATTTGGCAAGTGTCAAAAGCACCGCAACCCGTGATGACGAGCGCGGCGGCTGGCTCCTCAATGGTCAAAAGACATGGTGCACCCGCGGCTCTTTCTCAGATATCATTTTTGGTCTTTTTCGCACCGACCCTGAGCTAGCACGCCACAAAGGTCTCACCTACTTCATCGTGCCCCTTACGAGTGAAGGCATTACCCTACGCGGCGTAGACCGGCTTGATGGCGACGAAGGTTTTGCGGAAGTCTTTCTCGACAATGTCTTTGTCCCAGATGACCACATCATCGGTGAAGTAGACAGAGGCTGGTATGTGGCGATGGCGACCACCAGCAGTGAGCGCGGCTTAAGCCTGCGTAGCCCCGGCCGGTTCATGGCCACCGCGACCAAGCTTATCAACCTCTATAAACGCTACCGCGAAGATGCCACACCGGCACTGCGGGACCAGGTGGTTCAAGCTTGGATGGATGCAGACGCTTATCGCCTCTACACGTTCCAAACCGTGACCAAGATGCTCGGCGGTGGTTCCATTGGAGCTGAATCAAGCCTGAATAAAATATTCTGGTCTGAAATGGACGTCAAAACCCATGAGACAGGTCTGGACCTACTGGCCGAACTCGGCGAACTCGAGCCTGAAGCGCCCGATGCACAAGATCACGGCAGCTGGATGAAGGGTTATCAATTTGCCCTCGCTGGCCCGATTTACGCTGGAACCAATGAAATTCAACGCAACGTCGTCGCAGAGCGCGTGCTCGGACTACCAAGGAAATAACCATGCGATTTGCGTTTGAAGAAGAACAGCACCTGATGCGCGATACCGTTCGCGACATGCTTAAAGGCGAGTGTGCTCCGGACAAAGTTCAAACAGCCTGGACCAATGCGGATGGCCGCGTCCCCGGACTTTGGCAAAAATTCTCTGAGCTTGGCATTTTAGGAATGCTTATCTCTGAAGAGAATGGCGGCCTCGGCATGAACGAACTCGACTTGGTCTTGGTTCTTGAGGAACTTGGCCGAGCGGCATCCCCGGAGCCATTTGTAGACACTGCTGTGGTGGGTGGTCCTCTGCTTGAGGACTGCGCCGATACCGATACGAAAACGCGTTTACTCAGCGGGATTATCTCTGGTGAGTCTACTTTATCCACGCGGCTTGGTACGAACCTCTACGCAGACGGCGCCAATGCCTGCTCGCTCATCATGGCAGAGAATGCGGGGCAACTCGACTTGGTTCAGCCTGAGCATGTGCAATGCACCGAGCAAACCTCGGTAGATAAAAGCCGAAAGATTCAATCCATCAGTTACACCGAGTCGCAACGGGTGGCCCCAAGCGAAGGTGCTATGAGCAAAGCCTGGAACCGCGGCGTGCTTGCAGCCTCGGCCCAAATGCTGGGGCTTGCCGGTAAGATGATTGAGATGGCGGTGGAATATGCCAAAGTGCGTGAGCAATTTGGGAAACCCATTGGCACCTTTCAAGCCGTTAAGCATCACATGGTGGATGCACTCTTAAAGCTAGAATTTGCCAAGCCCGTGGTTTACCGCGCGGCTTGGTCCATGGTGCATGATCCGGCTCAAGCCGACACCCATGTATCTATGGCTAAGATTTATGCCTCTGAAGCCGCTGATATCGCAGCAAAGAAATCGCTGCAGGTCCACGGCGCCATTGGCTACTCCTATGAATACGACCTCCATTTGTGGATGAAGCGCGCCTGGGCGCTACGCCGCACCTGGGGAACCGACGCCTGGCACCGCGAACGCGTGGCCAAAGCTGTTCTCGACACTTAATGAAGAAAGGTTCTTATCATGGCTGAAGCTTATATCGTGGATGCGGTCCGAACACCGGTGGGCCGCCGTAAAGGAAGTTTTGCAGAAGTTCACCCTGGAGACATCGGTGCGCATGTTCTTAAGGCGCTGGTTGAACGCAACGACTTCGATGCAGCAGCGGTAGAAGACGTCATCTTTGGTTGCCTCGACACCATTGGGCCACAGGCCGGTGATATTGCCCGCACATGCTGGCTTGCAGCGGGTCTTCCTCAGGAAGTTCCTGGCACCACCATCGACCGTCAGTGCGGTTCATCCCAGCAAGCGGTTCACTTTGCAGCGCAAGGCGTGATGAGTGGCACCCAAGACATCGTCATTGCTGGCGGCGTGCAAAACATGACGCAAATCCCAATTGCAGCAGCGATGATGGTTGCCAAAGAGTACGGTCATCCAGACCCATTCTCAGGCTGCAAAGGCTGGCAAGAGCGATACAAGGGCAAGATGGTTTCTCAATTTGCGGCAGCCGAAATGATTGCTCACAAATATGAAATCAGCCGAACCGATATGGAAGAGCTGGCATTTGAAAGCCATCGCCGTGCATTGCATGCGATTGACGAAGGCCGCTTCGACAACGAGATTGCTCCTTTCGGCGATTTCAAAGTAGACGAAGGTCCGCGCCGCGGAACCACCATGGAAAAGATGGCCGAGCTTCGTACCCTGGCCCCGGAAGGCCGCCTCACGGCAGCAACGTCCAGCCAGATTTCAGATGGCGCAGCAGCGCTTCTGATTGTAAGCGAGAAAGCTCTGAAGGAGCACGGCTTCAAACCACGTGCGCGAATCCATCACTTGAGTGTTCGCGGCGATGACCCGATTTGGATGCTTACGGCGCCCATTCCGGCTACCGAGTATGCACTGAAGAAAACAGGCCTCAGCCTAGATGACATGGACGTGATTGAAATCAACGAAGCTTTCGCTTCTGTCGTTCTTGCATGGCAAAAGGCTACCGGCGCTGACCTTTCTAAGGTCAACGTAAATGGCGGCGCCATGGCCCTGGGTCACCCACTGGGCGCAACCGGTGCACGGCTTATGACCACCATGCTAAACGAGCTCGAGCGCTCTGGTGGCAAGTATGGTTTTCAGACCATGTGCGAAGGCGGCGGTCAGGCCAACGTCACCATCATTGAAAGACTTTAAGATTTAGATTGAAGCGCTCCCGGGGGAACCTGGGAGCATTTATTCTGCGCGCTTCGCCAGAATCAAAATAGCTGGCACAATAAGTAAACATGCCAATAACGAACAGCTGATACCCAGCACCATCACCAAGCCTAAGCTCTTCATCCCGCCGTAATCGGCAATCATCAAACCGGCAAAACCCACACCTGTAGTAATGGAAGCAAGCATAACCGCAGAGCCGGTACCTTTGACCAGATCTTCAACACTGGCGATACCAGACTTACCCTTACCGCCTTCCCAGCTTCGGTGCACCATGTGAACACCCGCATCAATACCAATCCCAAGTACCAAAGGCAGCGCCACGATATTGGCCACATTAAAACTGATATCGAAAATTGACATGAGACCAATCATCCAGCACCAGCCAAACAAGGCCGGCACCAAAGCCAGAATCGCCCGCTCTTTGTTGCGAAAATCCAGCCACAAGAGCATGCAAATCAAAACGCCGGCAAGCAGCGCGGCCCGCTTAAAGCCGCCAAGAATCATGGAGCTGTGGGCATGCAAGGTAATCGCAAAACCGGACACGTTTGGATCTACATTTTCAAGCTCGCGGGCAAAAGTCTCGGCAAAGTTTCGGTCCCAAATATTGCCCTTGGGATATACATAAAGTGCCAATGCATCTTCGTTCTTGGACACGAAGCGACTCTTGAGAACCTTGGGGATATCCTCTGGTGCATAGGCTTGCCGATCCACTACATTTTTACCAGTAGTCCAGGCTCGGCGAATGATATCGCCAATGGCAACGCTTGCTTGGTCAAGCTGTGGGCGCGCAGTTTCTCCCATTTCTCCCAAGCGTTTTTCAAGCTTCTGCACCGATGCTCGGGTACGCTCTGTAGACTGTAAGCTTTGACCTGTGATCTTAAAAATATTCTCGATGGCCGTTACCTGAGTCTTCATAACCGCAAGCTGGGTTACCAATGAAGCCGGAGCCAAGCCCTTGCTGGCTATGACTTCAAAATCGGGCTTCTTAGAAAACTCATTGTAAAATCGCTCCAACGCTCCAAGGCTTTTCGGGGTGAGTGGTGGCAAAAGGTCTGTTGCACTCTGAACTGTGGCCACCGATGGCAAAGCACGAATACGTTCTGCCATCTCTCTCGCACTTTCCACACCGTCGGTAGAAACATTGGCAAACGTTGGGCCCATGGCAAGGTCATCTTCCAAGAGCAGAAGCGCCTGCGCACTTTCTGTTTCTTGGGGAAGAAAATCGAAATAGCGGTAATTGAACCGAATATCCCCAAGCGCTTGGGCACCAAAGAAAGCCAGTGCTACACCCGTAAGCACCAAAAATCGTGGCATGCTTCGAACGAGAAAAGTAAGCAGGTCGGTACCGGGAAGCTCGGGTGGTGTTACATCACGGGAGCGTTGCAGCTTCTTCGTACAGGCAGGAACCACAAAAAGAGTGGCCACCAGCATAATCACCAGGCCCACGGAGGTGATGATTCCAAGCTCCGCAAACGCAGTGAACTCAGTGGTAGCGGTGGTCATAAATGCCAGAACCGTGGTGAACGCGCCGGTGACAATACCCGGGCCAGTTCGCATCAAACTTTCTCGAAGCGATTCGACAATACTTAGAGCTTGCCGGCGAAACTCGTTGTAACGGCTCAAGAGGTGAACCGGAAAATCAATCCCCAAGCCCAGGAGCACCGATATAAAACTCGAGGTAATGAGGTTCAAACGCCCGTAAACCAGCTGAACAAATGAGAGCGTTAAAACAATGCCCACGATCAATGGAATGGCGGCGAGGATAGATTGGCGAATCGAACGAAAGGAAAAGAGAAAGAGAATGAGGACACCAAGGCCCGTGGCAACACCCGACTGATAAAGACCTTTCTCAACGATGGTTAGCTCATCTACCGCGAGAGCCGGCACACCAGTCAGCCTTACATTGACCAGTGTTCCAGGGTAGCGCTTCAGAACATCGTCTCGAACCCCGCGCAGATAACTGACCATTGGCTCAAGCTGCTCAACTTCGTCACCTTCAAACTCCGGGAAGACTGTTACAAGCAAATACTCATTGCCCTGCCCCACCACATAACCTGCCGAATCGATGGCCTCCATGCTCTGGCGGTCTTCGTCTCGAAGCTCCATATGGGCCCACGGGTTTTCACCTGCCAAGAATGCATCGGTGGTCAGTGCCAGGGAGCTTAAGCGGTCCAGGATACTGTTGACCTGGTCCGTACCAATCCCGCCGCCAAAGGGCATCATCATCCGCATTTGTAAACCGGCAGCCAAGTGGCCAAGCCTTGCGTTGATGGCGTCGAGATATTCCGGGAGGCCCCCTTCAACGAAGGTCGTAAGATCCATACCGGTAGGCACGAGTGTCCGGATGGTATCCGTGACCTCAGGATCTTGAAGCAGCATGGCTTTGGCCAGCTGATGAGGGCCCATACGAGCAATCACCCGGCCATCGAGTTCTGGCTTCTTCTTAAACTCAGCCACCAGATCATCAACCATTTGCCTTCGGTCTTGGGCGTCGCCCTCGCTGATGACAAAGAAGATGGGAGATGTGGGATCACCGAATTTCTCGTGAAATTGGTTAAGCCGTTGCTGATATGGATTATCGTCTTCTACGAGACCGTGGCGAGACGTGCTCACCTGGAGGTTCGGCAGGCCAATACTGGCCGCCACCAACAGTGCGCCCGTGATGCACATTATGGGCAGCGATCGCTGAATACCCATCTGTGCTATCCAAGCAAAAACCTTATCGCGACCAGTAGAAAACATCGGAAGCTTCGTATCGGAAAAGCCTCATCGCCCGCAACCGAGAATAAGCTAAAGATCTCAAGTATTTGGGCTAACCACCACCAACGTAACCGAACGGCAATCAGCTCATAAGCGGTTGTAAACATTGAGCTTTATGAATTGCTACAAGTTATTCGAGGCTAGGAATGAGCCGGCCGCCGACGCTAAACTATCGTTTTCCGGGTTTGGCATCCGAAATGTCATGGGTTTTGTCGTCGTAAGTGACCTCTACAGATACCGCCTTGGCGAAGGCTTCGCGGATACACTGACCAACATCTTCAGGGCTTGTGGGAATTTTATAGCCGCCCGGTTTGCCCACAAAACATACAACACCGCCCTCTGAAATAGAGTCGATGCTTGAAACAAACGTAACCATCATATCGAAGCCTTACCCATAAAACAGTGACTGAACATTTACGGAGGTCCTCATGGCCCAACTTCACGGCAGATTCAAGCGAATTGGAATAGATGCTAACGATGGAGGTAAGCGCAACGGCCTAGGACCTGACCACATCAATCTTCTGACTTTGAACCAGCGGCAACCAAACTCGAAACAAAGCCCCACCCAGTTCATCAGACAGACCTAGAAAAATATGCCCTTCATGACGAGCAACGATTCGCTGGGTAATGGCTAAGCCAAGGCCCGTTCCTTTACCGGCTTCTTTAGT
>JABJBS010000264.1 GCA_018668695.1 Deltaproteobacteria bacterium | reverse complement strand
GCACATGAACCTCAAGCTTTCACGCGCTAAGTTTGAAAGCCTCGTTCACGATTTGATCGAACGCTCGGTTGAGCCTTGTAAGAAGGCATTGGCGGATGCAGGTAAAACTGCTGCTGAAGTTGATGAAGTTCTTCTTGTCGGCGGTTCAACCCGTACACCACTTGTTATCGAAACAGTTACACGTTTCTTTGGTAAGGAACCTAACCGCTCTGTGAACCCTGATGAAGTGGTTGCAGTAGGCGCGGCTGTTCAAGCTGGTGTTCTTTCTGGCGATGTTAAAGACCTTCTTCTCTTGGACGTAACGCCTCTGTCATTGGGTATTGAAACCCTCGGCGGTGTCATGACCAACTTGATTGGTCGCAACACAACCATCCCGACTAAGAAGAGTGAAGTTTTCTCAACTGCCGCTGACAATCAGACATCAGTTGAAGTTCACGTTCTTCAGGGTGAGCGCCCTATGGCTAAAGACAACCGTACCATCGGTCGTTTTCACCTAGGCGACATTCCACCGGCACCACGTGGTATTCCACAAGTTGAAGTTACTTTCGACATCGATGCCAACGGTATTGTAAGCGTATCGGCTCGCGACAAAGCGACCGGTAAAGAGCAGACTATTCGTATTGAATCAGGCAGTGGGTTAAGCGAGAGCGAAATCGACGATATGGTCAATCAAGCTAAAGACAATGAAGCTGAAGATAAAGCGCGCCGCGATGAGATCGAAGTGCGCAACAAGGCGGATGCTCTTTGCTATCAGGTTGAACGAAGCCTTGAGGAATACAAAGAAAAGCTCGACGCTGAAGTCATTGCTGACGCCGAAGCTAAAATCAAAGCAACGAAAGAAGCTTTGGAAGCAGGCGACAACGAGCGCATCAAAGCAACAATGGAAGAGCTTACTCAGGCCAGCCATAAGATGGCTGAAAAGATGTACCAAGGTGCAGGACCTGAAGCAGGTGGCCCGGGTGCTCCTGGAGCTCCTGGAACTCCAGACCAAGGTCAAGAGGCTCCTCCAGCAGGTGACCCAAATGTTGTTGATGCGGAATTTGAAGAAAGCCGCTAAGCAGCAGTTCTCGTATTGAGGAATTTAGAAAAGCCCTCGGCTCAATTGAGCTGGGGGCTTTTTTTTTACTCAGCTTCGCAGTCTACGACGACGGGAGTGGTACGTCCTGGCTTAATCGAAACGTCGCGAGTAAGCGTGTGCCCATCAGGACACTCAAACCGAATGGCGTATTCACCTTCTAGAAGTGGAGCGCGAAATGGTGTTTCTTTGGGGGCCAGCGCGCCAATCTTAAACTTGGCCCACGGCTTGGCGTTGATGGAGACAAACCCCTTCTTTTTGGAAATACTCACCAAAGATGTACTGCCAGGTCGAATGCGCGTTGTACGAACGAGTTTAAGTCCGCTTTGTGCGTTTCGGATTTCAATCTGATGTTCACCTACTGTTAACACCCGCCGCTTGAGGGGCGTTACCCCAGAGAGCTTACCATCAATAAACACCCGCATCCTCGTTGGTGCACGTACCGTTAAATAGCCATGCTTGATGTGGTCTTGCTTACTCTGAGAACCAACGTAGTCTGCATCGAGTTGAGCACTTTCCAGTTCGAGTTCCACTCTAATGCTCAGATGACTGTCGGTTTCGACTTTAAAGACCTCGTAGTGGGGCAGGTAGCCGGGCAAAATCATTTCGACTTCGTGCTCATCTTTTGAAGAGGTCTCCCAATCCTGAATGGGCGTAACCTGCATCAGATCGTTTCCGTCAATCCGAACATGAGCACCTGGAGGATCGGAGATGAGGGTGACTGTGCCTTGGTTCTTGATGTCGTATTCGATTCTTAACGGGATGGTGACCGTGGCGGGGCTTGGGGCCGGATCAAAAGTAGGGAGTGAAATAAGGACATCTTCAAACCCCGCCTTTTTTAATGTCACCGACCAACCTGAGCTCGAGGGCAGTCCTTCTTCAATAATGATTGGGGTTTTTTCGTCGAGATATTTGTTGTTCCAGGCCCGAGAGCCGGGGCCGTGAAAAATAACGCTGGCACCTGGAGGCTTAGACTCGACGATAACGGGTCCTGACCTGACGACTTGAGCCGGTTCTTGAGAACGTTTCCAATATAGCCCACCCAAGGTAAGCAAAAGACCCAGCGTAACGCTTAGTAAGGCAACGGCCGTTGAGGTTTGCGGTTTTTTGACTGCCTTACGGGATGCTTGATTTCCGAACATTTGCTTCACCACAGTGGCTTCAGGATCTCCTAATGGAGCGGTCAGCGTCTGCGGTCGGTTGACCACCTGAGTTTCATCCGAATCGGCAAACTCTTCCGGAGGTTCAGAAGGTTGTTCAGGTTCTTCGAGTTTAATGGTTCCAGCATCCATCTGTCCCGCGTCGAAAGACATGGGCGCAGGATCTTGGACTGACTCCGGAACCACGTCTGCCGCGGCCGCGACAAATTTATTCGCAACTGTCGCAACTTGAGATTTTGTTAATCCATCAACCGATACATCAGTATCCAATATAGGCTCGGGCTCTGATGAGTCGCTCTGCTGCAAACGCGTAAGGTAATCCGCGAGAATATTAGGGCGTGCGTGATAATCTTTGGAGACGAGGTAAGTTTGGAGTGCAGCTTCAAGTTCGCCAGCCGTTTGATAACGGTCATTGGGCTCATGGGCGAGGGCTTTTAATAATATCTTCTCAAGTTCGCTATCGTAGCCTGCAATGATATTTGATGGCGGTGTAATCTCGCATTCAATGACTGCATGCAGTGTTTCTAGCTCGTTCTTGCGCTTAAAGAGTCGTGCTCCCGTTGTTATTTCGTAGAGCGTGATGGCCAATGCAAAAACATCGGTTCGGCCATCGATGGGGTCGCCCATTGCTTGCTCAGGAGACATATAAGCATATTTCCCCTTAAGGACGCCTACTCGTGTTTCATTCACTTTATTGGCAGCTTTCGCTACACCAAAATCAATGACCTTTACGTGACCGTCTTGGCTGACCAAAATGTTTTGTGGGCTGATGTCGCGGTGAACAATACCCAACGGTTTTCCCTCTAGGTCTGTTCGTGCGTGCGCATAGTCTAGGCCGGCGGCAACGCTTTGAGTGATATGGGCCGCGTAGACCAATGGAACGGGTTCTCCAAGCTTAGCTTGAAGATTGTAGAGAGTACGCAGGTCCTCGCCCTTAACGTATTCCATGGCGATAAAAGCACGCCCATCGTCCATTCCTATTTCGATAATTTGTGCGATATTGGGATGGCTGAAGTTGGCCACAATTCGTGCTTCGTCATGAAACATCGTAATGAAGTCGTGTTGTTCACTTAGGTGCGGAAGAATGCATTTGATACAAACGAGGCGTTCAAAACCGCCTACACTCTTTTGCTTCGCAAGAAAGACCTCGGCCATGCCACCTGATGCGAGCTTACGAATCAGTTCATAATTTTGCAGCCTTTCGGGGGCCTGATCCATGAGCTTTGCTGCCTCGTTGTGAACTAACGCTTGCTCATCTACTTCTGATGAATAATGCGCTCTTGTTCTAGTCCAGTGATGATTTCCTCAAGGGCCTTATCAACTTCGTTTTCTAATCTTCCGTCTACCGTTATCTTAACCTCACATCCGTCCTCAAGAAAACGCGGGTACGAACCAATTTGTACTGCGGGATTCGTGCTTTGTACGTCGCGGAGGTGATCAGCCATGGCCGATTCAGAACCTCGGACTTTAACGTGGCGCGATATAAAAGGCGCGCCTTTGAGCTCATGTGCCATATGTTGAAAGGATTGCTCCATCAGCTCAGGGACTCCAGGGAAGATAAATACGTTTTTAGCGCGAATCAGCGGTAAAACGGGTGTAACCATCTCAACATAAGCCCCTTCGGGAACATCCGCCAGTTTTAGCCGACTCTCATTGAGGCGGTCGCCAAAGTGCTTACGTAGGCTGGCTTCAAGCATCTCGTGCCTCGAAATGGAGCAGTCCAAGCCTTTGGCCACGCCTTCGATGGTCACATCGTCATGGGTTGGGCCGATGCCACCGGTGGTGAAGAGATAATCATTGGTTGGGGATAATTGAGCGACGCAATCAGCAATGGTTTCGATATCATCACCGATGGTTCTGATTTCGGTAAGTTCTACTCCTCGGACTCGGAGTTCACGGATGAGATAGGGGCTGTTGAGGTCGGATACCTTGCCGGAGAGTACTTCGGCTCCAATGATGATGAGCGCTGCCTTGGGCTTAGCGGTAGATGATGAATTCATGGTTTTACCAGTGCTTCGATGTGTTTCAAGATAGCCTCGGTGACCGCCTGCATGGTTTGCTCACCATTCACCAACGTGGTGGGGCCAAGATTCTCCTGCTCAAACGCTTTGTCATAAGCGACTGCGATTTTTCTTTGGGCTTCGATGGCGTCGAAAAGCTCTTCCGGTCCGCCGCGTTCCTCGCGCCTTTGAGCGGCCACTTCCACACTCACTTTTACCAAAATTGTAAGGTCGGCGAGTCGTGCTTTCTGGTTGATGGCCATGACCCAGTCTTCACCCATCGCCAAAGATTGGTAGGCGAGTGAGGAATGAATGTAGCGGTCGGTTAAGACGATATGCCCTTGATTCAGTTGCGGAGTGATTTCTCGCTCCAAATGGTCGAGCCTATCGGCAGCAAACAATAGAGCGACCGCTTGGGGGCTCGTTTGTAGGTTTCCGGTGAGTATATCTCGCAGGAGTTTCCCAATCGGACCGGTGGTTGGTTCAGCGGTGGTGTGAACTTGGTGACCTTTGGCCCTTAAAGCCTCAGCAACCCGCTCACGCTGGCTGGTTGTGCCAGAACCATCAACGCCTTCAAGAGCAATCAATAAGCCTTGATTCATGAGTTTCTTACCTTTTCTGCTAATACCTCGCCCACCTGACCATGCCCCAGCCTATGGGTCGTTTGCAATCGTCGAGGACGGTTTAGTCAGAGATTTGAAGCAGTCGATGAGGGGGCAAGATTGTGACGTCAAAAGGCGTTCGCTAGATGTTTGCTTTGCCACAAGATGACTTGCGAAGACGACATTTCCATGGTTGGGTGATTTAAATTTGGGTAAAGCTTGCTTGTAAATGACCGTTTATAACTCAGGCCGTATTCAAACTTCTTTCGTGATTGAGAAGGTGAAATGTGCTCCGTGGAGGGATAGGCATATTGATCTGGCTCTATGTTGGGCTTGCGCTGGTTGGACTTGGCGGTATGTACTGGCAAGAGAGCTTTGGTGCGTTGATTCCAGAAGAGCCGATACTCATGCTGCATCACATTGTGGTGGGTATAGCGGGAGGGCTCTTTCTAATCCTTGCAAGCCGAGGTTTGGAAAAAATTGTCCCATCCGTTGAAACACTCACGCAAGGCTTTGGGCAAATGCTTGGACAGTTTACCCCCCGTCATGCCTGTTTGGCTGCGGTGGCCAGTAGCCTGGGCGAAGAGATATTTTTTCGCGGGTTTCTCCAAAGTTGGTGGGGAGTTTTAGCCAGCTCAGTCGTATTTGCTCTTTTGCACATTGGCCCAGATAGACGGTTTATAAGCTGGCCGTTTTTGGCATTCGGGGCGAGTTTATTACTCGGAAGCCTAATGGTTTACACCGGGACTATTTGGGCGAGTGTTATCGCCCACGGCTTGGTCAACTTTGTGAATTTAAATCATATTCAGGCGAGAGCTGCGGCGCAGCAACTTACCCAGCAAGCTTAGGCTGTGGCGGTAGGAATATTAAAACTAACTCGGGTGCCTTCGCCTAGCGTGCTCTCGATATTAAGCTGTCCGCCAGCTTTACCAACCAAGCGTCTGCACTGAGCCAGTCCAAGCCCAGTCCCACCAGTCTTGGTGGAGACGAAGGGTTTACCCACGCGGTCCAACGTTTCACTGGACATGCCGATACCTGTATCTTGAATTACAAATGCGATGACGCTTGGTTCGGGCGTCACGCTGACCGTTACAACAGAGCGATCTGCAGATTTCTCCAAAGCTTGCACGGCGTTGTTGATCAGGTTGAATAGAATCTGAGTGAGCTCGGTTCCCGTAATGGAGACGTGAGGCAATTGCGTTGGGCCTTCGTAATTAATTTTACCCCGGGTTTTGATTGCGTTGCCTTTGCAAAGGCTCATGGAGTAGCTGATGATTGGATAAGGGTCGATCCCATCCTCGGTCACCGTGTCCTCTGAAATCATTCGCATCATACTATGGGTTAAGTCATGCATAACCTTGCAGCCAGCATTCATGTCGTTGGATATCTCTGGAAGCTCTTCAACCAAGTCCGTCATCAGTTCACGGCTGGCGCTGTCGAGCGTAGTGTCTTTGGCCATAAGCTCTTCAATTTTTGAGCAGGCAGCTGTGAGCTGATTGAGCCGCAAACAGTTATTCGAGAAATATGCGATGGGTTGGTTCAAATCGTGAAAGACTGATGCAGCAATACTGCCGAGGGTGACCAGACGCTCAGTTTGCAAGAGTCGGTCTTGGAGAGCAGAGTCTTCTTGGCCAAGTTTGAATGCTTCGATACCCCATTCGAGGACGGCTTCAAGCTCACTCTTATTCCACGGTTTAATAATATAGCGCGCCACCAGGCCTTCATTCACAGCTTTTAAAATAGGGTCTAGCTGGCTGTATGCCGTTAGGATGACACGAATGACTTTGGGGTGGGCGGCCTTAACGTGGGTCAACAATTCGTTACCCGTCATCTTAGGCATACGCTGATCGGTTAAAACGACACCAATATTTTCAGTCTTTAATATTTCTAGAGCCTCAACCCCAGACTCCGTTGTCATGATATTGAAGGTGTCTTGAAACGATAGCTCAAAAATAACTCGGTTGGCTTCGTCATCGTCGACGTAAAGAATGATTGGGCTTTGATTCGGTTCTACAGTGGTCATTGATAACGAGCTCTTTTAGGTGAGTGATGGTTACGACCTAAGAACTTAAAGCGTCTACCTGGTTTGGGAGTCCCAGCTTTTCAAGAAGGGCTTCGAGGTTGATTGGCTTATTGATACATTCGGAAGCGCCAGCTTCGATTGCACTTTTTTCGATTTCTGGTGTGACTTGTCCCGTGACCATGATGATTTTCATGTCTTCGGTCTGTGGGTTGTCCTTGAGGCGCCGACAGACTTCAATTCCGTCCAGCTCAGCCATGTATACGTCGAGCAAAACAACCTGGGGCTTAAACGAGCCAACTTGAACCAAAGCATCGATTCCATTGGTTGCGTAACGTGCTTCAAGCCGCTCTTTGTAAGATTTCAAAAGACGCTTGAGAGCTGAGAGTTGCTTCGGGTCATCATCAACAATGAGCAATCGTTTCTTCGCTGCATTATTGAGACTTTTAGGAACCGGCATACTGTGCTCTTGAAGAAACAATACAAGGTCGGCAGCACGGATTCTGCGGTGTCCACCGGGAGTTCGAAAAGCAGGAATTCTGCCATCTTTTACCCACTTGTTTACCGAACTGGGATTTACCTGCAGGATCGAGCCAACTTGGTAAGACGTCAGTAGGCTTTCCGGCGCGATATTTTCGGTTTTTGCGGCACTTGGCAAAGGATTCTCCCGTTTTGAGCCCCGATAATCTATCGATGGGAACGAATTATCGATAAAATGATGCCCAACCCAGATTGTCGCCTGGGGCAGTAACCAAATAGCTCGGTTTGTTGGGTAGATGCAATGCCAGGAAAGTATACTTCTTAGGGAGAGCCCGGTTTTCTAGGCTTTCGTTTTTGTATGGACCGTCCAGGTTTAACGTCGATAATACGTCCATTCCGGATCCAGGCTTCATGACTTGGGTACCAAGCTACCATTTCGAGACCGTAACTGCCTTGTTGAGCAATCCAAAGGTGGGGCTCACCCCGGGCAGCAACCAGCTCATCACGGGTCATGCCTGTTTTGAGGTCTTTGTGGGCAATTGCCACCCTTACACTGGGTCGTCGCTGCTTGAGCCAGCGGCTAACGTCGCCTTCTGGCGCCAGTAACTTGGCAATATTGGATTCTACATCTTCACGGTCTTGCAGGTCCATCGGGAGTAACATTACGAAATGACTTCTCTTTTCGCTCTCGAGCGGTAGTTTTTCGAGAGCGCGCAAGTAGACCCAGGTGTGGTACCGCGGACTACTGAGCATCCGCGTCGTCATGGCGTAAATATCTGGAAACTCGATTTTCTCGATCAGAAAGCGGGTTCCTGCTGGAACAATGCCGCGTTGACCACTTGGATGAATCGGCTTGCCGTCTAAATCGACAATATGGTGGACGGATTCGAATGCGTGGGGCGAGAGAAGCCACTTACCGGTGTCCTCGTAGAGATCGCCGTAATAGCACGATTGCCGCAGCTCCATGACACGGCCGCCATGAAAGTCCTCAATGGCCATACGGACATGGCTTGGGATATTGGTGTGGGAGGCGCAACCTGTGATGCAGCCCAGCGCAACGAGTATCCAGCAAACTTTGAATAAGGTCTTCATAATCAGATCTGCTAGCACAGAGATCGAAAACCGTAAAAAAATCAGCTAGAACGGTTTCGGAAATTCTTCATTAAAGAGGCTGCTTTACCGGCTAAACTTCCCAAGTTTTCCATAGGTTTGGGGACTCTTAGCCCAACGATCATCTTTAAAAAAGCCTGTGCTGATTCTGTCATTCTCATCAGCATCCGCATCTGTTCAATATCGAATGTCACGGTGTGCCCCGCGGCCTTTTGGAGCCGAGCTTCATTAATGGCCGATTCGAGGGCGACGCGGGCTGATTCGAGAAGCATCCACTCGCGGGTTCTTAAGATGTCGCTGATGGTGGGCCAGACATCGACGGTGGCTTCATATGGCGCGTTTCGATGGTCACTTACGGGCTGAACCAGCCCAAAATCAAGGAGTTCCGCGATTGCCTGGCTCACGAGTGCGCGGCTAACGCCAAGGGTTTGGGCAATCATATTCTGAGCCATGGGGCCCTGGTGAAGTGCTAAAAGTGTCCAAACTCGGCCATGAATGGCCTTGAAACCCCACCATTCGATGAAGGCTCCTGCGCGGTCGCAGACGTGCAGAACACGTTTTTCGAGCCTCTCCTCATGAGCGAGGCGGGGCCGCCCAGCTGGATTCGAGATTTCTGGGACGTTATTGGCTTCCATGGTCTTCATCTTCTTCCTGGATTGGCCTTATCAGGGAAAATCCGAGCTGGGTATCAAAAACGACTTAATTGTTTTCGGGTGTTCACAAGATGCTGAACAAAGTGTATGGCGCCAGCAGTACCAGGATTAAAAATTATGGTTGCAGCACAAAAGCCCGAGCAAAATTCACTTTTGCATTTGGAACTCGGTATTGAGCAGGCTCTCCTACAAGCCCGTAAGGCAAACTTTCGCGCCTACCTTAGAGTACACCGCACCCTCGTAAACACTAGCTTTCTGGATTATTTGGAGTTGGTTGGCAACTCTGGCGAACAGGTGATGGCATGGAGCGATGGGCGTGAAAATCGTTCCTTTGCGGCCATCGGGGAAGAGGTTGGTTTTCCAGTCCACTCTGTGATCCGATTTGCTCAGGCTGGAGCTGGTTGTTTAGAGTTCTCTGAACAAGTGATTCAACTTTCATTGAACCCATTAGAGGAAGTTTCTCCGGGCGTTCCGGTTGCCGTGGGAGGCTTTTCTTTTGCTCCCCGTGAGCGCAGTTGCGATGAAGTTTGGCAGGGCTGGGAGGACGGTCATCTGTGGGTACCACGTTTGCTTTTGCACCGCCAAGATGACCAGCGCGGGGCTGTGGTTACGTCGGTTGTATATCCTGGAGATAGCGCCGATGAGATCCGGCAACGGGTGCTCGATGGCCTGGGTCAGCTCTCAGAACTCGAAGCCAGCGCTCAAAAACGTTCCCAACGTGATGCATTTTCGAAAGTCGTTTCTCCGTTGAGCCCTGAGTCTCAAGAGGGGCAAGATGCGCGTACGCAGTGGTGTGAAAAGGTTGAAGTCGCCCGAGCGGCCATCAGGAAAGGAAGCTTCGACAAGGTTGTTTTGGCCCGCGCCGAGAGCTTAGTGGCACCTGAGGGCACAGAGTTTGCCCCGGTTCATACCCTGCAAGCGCTTCGTGAGCGTTACCCCGATTGCAAAGTATTTATGATTCGAAAACCTGATGGCTCGTCATTCGTTGGCGCCACGCCGGAGTTGTTTTTAAGAATTGAAGGGGAGCAAGTTGAAACCGTGTCTCTTGCAGGTACGGCTCGCCGCGGCGACACAGACTCAGGAGATGCACTTTTAGGTGAAGCGCTTCTCAACAGCGCGAAGGATCGCCATGAGCATCAAGTGGTGACCCAGGCGATTTGTGAAGCCTTGAGCCCTGTGGCTGGCTCTTTGCAAGTAGCTGACGAGCCCAGTTTACTGCGCCTCTCGAACGTCCAACATCTAGAGACTCGAATCCATGGTGAGCTTGACCGTCCCCGAACCATTATGGAGCTCTTGGCAAGAATGCATCCAACGCCGGCGGTTGGCGGAGCACCTACTCTCGAAGCGCTCAACTGGCTAGAGCAATACGAAGAACTCGACCGAGGCTGGTATGCAGGGCTGGTTGGCTGGATTACCACAGAAGGTGAGGCGCTCTTTGCCGTTGCCATTCGGTCGGCGATGCTTCGGGCCAATAAAGCATGGGCGTTTGCAGGCGCTGGTTTGGTTGCAGACTCAAGCCCGGAACTCGAGTGGGACGAGACCAAGATGAAGCTCTTGGCAATCCGTCAAAACTTAATGTTGGCAAGGCGAAGCGACGGGTGACTTTATCTGCGGTAAATATAAAGCGGGCCCAGCTGCTCTTCCACGGCCTAAACACGTCGGGCGTGAAAGACTATGTCCTGTCGCCCGGCTCTCGAAACACGCCGCTGGTACTTGCACTGGAGTGGCTACAAGAGCTGCGTGGTGAAGAGAATGTTCGTATTCACCGTATTCTAGACGAGCGAAGTGCAGCTTTCTTTGCGCTGGGCGTGGGGCGCATCGGTGGTGTGCCTGCAGCTTTGGTGTGTACTTCGGGAACAGCCGGTGCCCATTATTTCCCAGCGGTGATTGAGGCCTCGCAGAGTAACATTCCGTTGTTGATGCTTACTGCGGATAGACCCGAAGAACTTCGCGCGGTTGGCTCATTGCAGACCATCGACCAAAATAGACTCTATGGTGATTACACTCGGCTATATCTGGACATGGGTACTCCATCGCTTGATGGCCCATCAGATGCCTGGGTTGTTGCAACGGCAGCCCGTGCCTACGCCGCGGCGACTTCAAACCTTGCCGGACCTGTTCACCTTAACCTCCCGTTTAGAGAGCCGCTGTGGACTCCAGGAGAAGTGGCTCAAGAAATCGAACTTCCAGCCACGGTTCAGGTAACGGCGACGCGTCAAGTTCCATCTGCCGCGCAGCTAAACGCTTTAGTCGAGAGCATGAAGGCTTGCGCCAAGGGCGTGATCATTGCTGGCCCGAGAGATGGGGCCGTCACACCAAACGAAGATACTTTAGCGCAGCACGTTCAATCCGTAGCGCAGCGGCTTGGTTGGCCGATTATAGCCGAGCCAGGTTCTGGGGTTCGGGCGCGTTTAAACGGTGATGATAATTTAATAGCTCCCGCGGATATTATCCTTCGAGGCGAGAAGGTCGCGGCTGCATTCGCGCCTGAGCTGGTATTGCGATTTGGAAAAACGCCCACATCAAAAGTTGTTCGTTTGTGGGCAGCAGCACACGCTCAGCAAACCATTGTGATCGACACCAATCCACACTGGCACGACCCGGATGCGGTTGTGACTGAGGTTGTACAGGCCGATGTTGTGGATGTCTTCGAAGGTTTGGCCGGCAGGCTAAAAGGTTCAGGCAGTGATGCCCCATGGTTGACCCGTTGGCAGCGAGCAAGCTTCGTAGCAGAAGAGACCATTGGTAAGCTTTGCGAAGAATCATTTTGGGAAGGCGCAGTGGCTCGCCAAGTGGCCGCGAGTTTACCTGAAGGTGCGCTGCTTCATGTGGCCAATAGCATGCCTATTCGCGATGTTGATGCCATGGTGCGGGTGTTTCCACCTCAAGCTCAGGTGGTTCACCACCGAGGTGCCAATGGTATCGATGGTGCAATATCCGCGCTGCTTGGAGAGGCCTCGGCCGCCAATGCCCCGTCTCTATTGTTGTGCGGCGATTTAACCTTCCTGCATGATGTAAGCGCTTTACATGTGGCTGCTTCGTATACCTGCCCCATGACTATTGTTGTAATCGACAACCGTGGCGGTGGTATTTTTGAACACCTACCGATCTCGCAACATCCGAAGGTCTTCGAACGAAACTTTATCACGCCCCACGACCAAGACTTGGTGGCCATCGCCCGTGCTTCAGGCGTTCGAGCTTGCCGGGCCGACGATTCCTCCACACTCAACGATATGCTAGCCGAAGAACTTACCCGTCCGGGACTGGGCGTGATTGTAGTGAGCAGTGAGCGTGCGAGTAACACCGCTTTACACCGCGAGCTGTGGAGCCAGGTTCAAGCAAGTTTAGAAATGGAAAAACGATGAGCAGTGCAACACTTCCGGCTGCGGCCAACAAACCCAGCGGTCTGGCTATTTGGATCCAGGCGATTCGTCCAGCTACGCTTCCGGCTGCTGTGGCGCCGGTGGTTTTGGGAGCTGCAGCGGCGCAGGCAGATGGAGTTTTTTCCTGGGTGCCGGTGGTAGCGGCATTGGTTGGCGCCTTGCTGATTCAAATTGGAACGAACCTTGCCAATGATTATTTCGACTTTAAAAAGGGCGCAGATACCGCGGAGCGCTTGGGCCCTATTCGGGTGACTCAACGAGGCTGGATTGCGCCGAAGGATGTTGCACGGGCGACCATCGTTACATTTTTACTCGCACTGGCCATGGGCGTCTATTTGATGGTGCATGGTGGGTTGCCAATCTTGGCGCTGGGTATCGTGAGTATCCTTTGCGGGGTGCTTTACACCGGTGGGCCGGCTCCCTTGGCGTATGTTGGCCTCGGCGATATATTTGTTTTGGTATTCTTTGGCCCCGTTGCAGTCTGCGGAACTTATTATGTCCAATGCCAAACGTTGTCTTGGAATTCATTTTGGATTTCTTTACCCATTGGTCTTCTGACAACGGCAATTTTGGTCGTCAATAATCTAAGAGACCGAAAGACGGACGCGGTTGCCGGAAAGAAAACTTGGGCGGTCCGATTCGGCGAGCGATTTACGCGTGGAGAATATTTGTTCTTGGTGGGATTAGCCTACGTGCTACCGCTGGTTATGGTGGCTCTGAATAAAGCGCCCATGGGCTGGTTACTACCTCTGCTGAGTGCGCCGCTTGCGAGCCGAAGAATTGGCCAAGTTTTTAGAACCGACGGAGCAGCATTGAACCCGCTTTTGGGAGCCACTGCTCAGCTTGGATTGATTTATTCCGCACTCTTCGCGGTGGGAGTTAATCTGTGAAGTTGGAAAGTATCCAGATTGAGCCTTATGCCTATGCATTGGCTCGAAAGCTTCGCAGCGCTCACGGAGAAATGCGCCATCGCTACGGTTTTATTCTCAAAGCTCGAACGAGTTTAGGTCATATTTGTTATGGCGAGGTCGCGCCTCTTCCTGACTTCAGTGAAGAAACCTACGACCAAGCCGGGGCGATGCTGACCAGTCTCGATTCATCGGGAGCCTTAAGAAAAGAATTGGGCAACGACTTAAGTGCCATCACAGAGTATTGCGATGCTTTGAGACTTTTGCCTTCAGTACGTCACGGCGTAGAGCAGCTTTTCTTAGATGGCTTGAGCCAGGACAAAGCAATGAGTGTTGCTCAGTGCCTCAATCCTGCGGCGGTTACTCAGGTTGAGACAGCGCATTTAGCCGCTGATGCTGCAAGCGCCTTAGAGGCCGTTAAAAAGGGCTTTCGAACGATCAAGCTCAAAGTTGGTTATCAAGAAGCAGCGGAAGATTTACGGCGGGTAATTGCTGTTCGTAAGGCTGTGGGCGAGGGCATAAACATTCGCCTAGACGCCAACGGTGCCTGGACTCCGGGCTGGGCAATCGATGTTTTGAAGCGCATGGCGCCATGTGAAATCGAGTGTATCGAACAGCCGGTTACCGCTGAGGATATCGACGGCTTGGCATGGGTATGTGAAGCGTCACCTATCCCGGTAGCAGCCGATGAGTCTGTGAGAACGGCCGCTCAAGTAATCAACGTTCTCGAAAAACGTGCCGCGAAGATTGTGGTGCTCAAACCGATGTTTTGTGGTGGTCCTATTTTGACCTATGCCCTAGGCCGGTTGGCTCAAGAGCGAGGCGTTAAGGTCATGATTACCACGGCTCTTGATTCGGCCATTGGCCGGGCCAGTGCGCTGCATGTGGCCGCAGCTTTGTCGGGTCCATTGAGTATTCCGGCCGGGCTCGATACCGGTCATTGGTTGGCAGAAGATTCGGGGAATTTGCCGGAACCATTGGAAGGTTTCATGCATTTGTCCGAGGCTGCCGGTCTTGGCGTTTACGATATGAGGGTATGTTTATGAGCATGATTCCTCACCCACTTCAAAGTGCGGCTCTTTCAAGGCCCCAGCATCTAGCCTTAGCTGATCAGGACCTGAGCTTAAGCTACAGCCAACTCTTGCACGAAGTGCAGTCATTGGCTTCAAGTCTTCGTGCGCAGGGTGTTACCGCGGGCGACGCAGTAGCTTTGGTTGGCGATTACGATGTGAGATGGGTTGTTGGATTACACGCCATCGGCTGGTTGGGGGCGATTGCGGTTCCACTGGCGGTAGATTTGCCGCAGGACCAAAGCCTCGACCTGGCTAAAGCCTGTGGGGTTAAGTTTTGGCTTTGCGGAGATTTAAAGAGTGTTCACGAGGATACGATTCGCCTAAGCGAGCGAGCCGAGCCGATACTTGAAGAAACGTATTGGGGACTGGAAGATGTTCGCTTGATGCTCGCAACATCGGGCTCGACTGGGCAACCCCGTATTGTTTCGATGACCACCTCGCAGTTACTTTTCAGTGCGATGGGTTCAATGATTCGCCTAGGCCATGAATTAAGTGACCGGTGGCTTTGCGCATTGCCACTGAATCATGTGGGTGGCCTTTCCATGGTGATGCGAGCGCTTTGGGCGGCTGTCAGCCTTGAATTCGCGTTGCCATTTGATCCCAAGCAATTTTCCGAGCGCATTCACTCCAATGAAGTGAGTCTTTGCTCTTTGGTTCCTGAAATGTTGCGGCGGGTGTTGAAGGTCTCAGGTGGGGCGCAGCCTCCGAAGAATTTGCGTGCGATTTTAATTGGTGGTGATGCATGCCCGTCAAATATTTTGGAAGAAGCCAAGGCTGCTGATTACCCCGTCTCACTTACTTGGGGAATGACTGAATCAGCTTCTCAAGTAGCCACACGGTTTCCTGGAGACTTCAGTGAGCACACGGGCAGTGGTCCGTCGCTTACTTTCGCACGGGTCAAAGAGGACAACGGCGAGCTCGTGATTGAAGGCCCCGTGGTGGCCGGAAGTAAGCTTGCCACAACCGATCGAGGATTCATTGATGAGCGAGGTTGCGTCCATGTGCTTGGCCGCGCCGATGACATCATGATTTCAGGCGGTGAGAATATAGCGCCACGCAGAATCGAAGAAGCTTTGCTGAAGCTTGGTCTGGTCGAGAGCGCCGCCGTGGTTGACGTGCCTCACAGTCGTTGGGGAAGCCGTCCCGTGGCATTTATTACGACCCATGAGCATGATGCAGCGCTCATCAGTGATGGCGCCTTGCGTGAGGGGCTTAAAGAGCACCTCAGTGGGTTTGAGATCCCGGATGTGTTTTACCTGGGCGAATGTTTACCTCAAGCGGGCATCGGTAAGGTGGATCGAAAGACACTAAGAAGCGTCGCTGGCAGTCTCGGGCTCGGGCGTGAGCTTGAAGTGACGAACGGCCTCAAGCAAATCTTCGGGAACCTCGCGAGGCTTGAAGGTGGCAAGGTCGACGATGACATGAACGAGCTGAGCGGTACATCGCAAATCACCCTCGGGGCCCAGGACTCTGTAATCGAAGGTGATGGAGGTTCCACCGACCTTGGGCACCGTGACTTCGATGGTCAGGCGCTCACCGAGCCGCATGGGCCGCTTGTAGTCGGCGTGGGAATGCACGAGAGGCATGCCCCATTTCCCGTTATCAAAAACGTTGGTGATGCTGTTACCCATAGCCACCAAGAGCTCCTCGAAGACCGTATGGCAGTACTCGTAGACCCTGCCGAAAAAGGCGATCCCAGCGCGGTCGACCTCGTTGAAACGAACAGTGACGATATGTTGAAAAGCCATGGTTGCTCCGGCAATCAGTCAGAAGGTAGTTGTGATGAATCACTTTAGCGTCCCCTCTGCAAGTAGTTACTATGAATCACCTTCCGCGGTGATGGAACCGATGGTGCGTGCAAGCGCGACCGCCGGCATGGAAGATTTGACTGCAAAGCTTATGGAAATCAAAGCCTGGTTGGCCGATGACCTCTTGAGTCTCGAGCAAGATATTGCTCAAAAGGCTCCTGATGGTGCGGATTTAGCCGATCTTGCCGCCGCGCACCTGCGTTGCCAGCCTGGGAAGCGTGTCAGACCGCTTTGCGTGGTTTTGGCTGCTCGAGCAGGTGGTTTGGGAATGAATCAAAAGGTTCGTGACTTCGCTGTCGCCAGCGAGCTGGTTCATACGGCTACACTCTTACATGACGATGTCTTGGACGAGGGTGATTATCGCCGAGGTGCTGAGACCGCCCGGGTTGTATACGGTAATTCGGCAAGTGTTTTGGGAGGCGATTATCTGCTGATCGACTCATTGCGCCGTGTTCAGCGTACGGGCCACATGGACCTTCTCTCGAGCTTGATGACTGTGATTGACCTGATGGTGAAGGCTGAAGCGCTGCAGCTTGAAAGGCGAAATCAATTCGTTCCAGACCGAGATGCGTACCATCGAATCATCTATGGAAAAACTGCGGCGATTTTTCGCTGGGGTTTACGAGCAGGAGCCACAGCGGGCGGCTTAACTCAGACGGCAGTGGATGCGTTTGGTCGATACGGTGTGATGATAGGTCTGGCTTTCCAAATCGTCGATGACATTCTCGACCTTGCAGGCGATCCGCTGGTGACGGGCAAAGCCGTTTTGACAGACGTTCAAGAGGGTAAGCTTACTTGGCCGTTGATTCTCGCATGTGAGCGGGATGCCAAAGTCGAGACTATGCTGCGCGAAGTTGCGATGTCCAACCAAGCTTTAAGCCTGAGCGACGCGGCGATGATCCGTGAAAAAATTCTAGCCACCAACTGCTTAGAAGATACTCGGCTGCGAGCTCGCCAATTGGCGGATGAAGCCCTCTTAGCGTTGGAATATACTCCCAGCGGGCGTGCGCGAGATGCTTTGACCACTGTTGTGGAAACCGTTGTGAATCGAGGTTTATGATGGGCTCAGCTAAAATTATCACTCTGGAGACTGGGGCAGATGCGGCGGAAGTTGCTAGCTGCCTCAAGGCGATGGGCCAATGGGTTCAGCCTGCTCAAGGTGATGGACCTCAGCCGGTCCTTCTAATCGAGCCTCATTCGTCGAGTTGTTCACGTGAGAGTTTATTAGACATCGCCGGTGTAGCCGATGTGATGCTACCTAAAAGTGGTCACCCAAAGCTTGATATGCTCAAGGGTCAAGCAGCTTTGATTGGTGATTTACCGATTGGTGCAGATAGCCAACCTGTTGTGATGGCAGGTCCATGCAGCGCTGAAAGCGAAGAGCAGATTCATCAGCTGGCGACGATTGCGGCGCGGGCGGGTGCGAAAATCTTGCGAGGTGGGGCCTATAAGCCTCGAACTTCGCCGTATTCATTCCGTGGGAGAGGCGATCCGGCGCTCAAGTGGTTAAGTGAAGCAGCCAGAGCTAATGATTTGAAGCTCGTCACCGAAGTCATGAGTGAACACGATGTGTGTGTGGTGGCTGAGAATACGGATATGATCCAAATTGGCTCGCGCAATATGCAAAATTTCTCACTCCTTAAGGACGTGGGTGCAATGGCTAAACCTGTCTTGCTTAAGCGAGGTATGGCCGCGACGGTCGAGGATTGGATGATGTCGGCGGAGCACCTCTTGGCCTTTGGTGCTCGTTCAGTGGTGTTTTGCGAGCGCGGGGTACAGGGTATTGCGACGCAGACTAGAAATTTGTTGGATTTGGGGGCGGTAGCGCTTCTGCGGCATGTTTACGGACTACCGGTGATTGTGGATCCTTCCCACGGTACGGGACGCCGTGATCTGATTGTGCCGATGGCGAGAGCTGGATTGGCGGCAGGCGCCGATGGTGTCATGGTCGAAATTCACCTAAATCCGAAAGAAGCTTTAAGCGACGGCCCTCAAGCAGTTGCGGAAGCCGAATTGAGCACTGTTTGCGCTGCTGCACGCCTCTTTGAGCGATTCCCACGGTCTTCTCTGAACACTTGATTCCAATCTGGCTTTGAGGTCTTCTCTGCTTCTTGGGAGACATTAAAGAGTGATTAAATTTTCCAAATATGAGGGTGCGGGTAATGACTTTGTGGTCGTGGACGCGCGTGCGTGGCAAAAGCCTTTGCCCGAGGCAGAGGTTCGCGAGATTTGCGACCGCCACCGAGGTGTGGGCGCCGATGGTATTTTAGCCCTCTGGTCTCACCCTAAAGCCAGTTTTGAGATGAAGGTTCAAAACGCAGACGGCAGCGATGCGGGTATGTGTGGTAATGGCATGCGTTGTATTTTGAGCTTTCTCTATGATCTGGGCGCAGTTGCACCCGATGTTCAAAAGTTGCAATTGGTGGTCAGCGAAGAAGTTTACTCATGTGAGCGCGTGGATTCAGGTACTTTTTTAGTTGTTATGGGTAAACCGTTAACGCGACACGCGACACTCCCTGGCAGGGCACATGAGGGTGAGCCACTTAGCCTCAGTGTATTAGACAAAGAATTTACCGGCCGATGTCATTTTTTCGGTAACCCCCATGTTACGATATTTACCGACGAGGATCCGATGATGTTGGCGCAGAAGTATGGCGCTTCATTAGAGTCCCACGAAGATTTTTCAGATCGGGTGAATGTTGGTTTTGTACGCAGAAATCAGGACGGTTTTGAAACAGTTGTGTATGAGCGAGGGGTAGGGATTACGCAGGCTTGCGGAAGCGGTGCCTGTGCTGTGGGAATTTCGGCGGTTCGGGCCGGTCTCGCGCAGCGTAACCATTGGAGTGCTGTGCATTTACCGGGCGGAACGCTGGATATTTGCGTAGATGACCATGATGTTGTGACCATGAGGGGTGCCGCCCGTAAAGTGTTTACTGGCACCTGGGAGAACTGATGACTGCAAGTCCGATACTTTTTGTGAACGCAGATCCTGAAGTTGCGGGCCGTTGGCGCAGTGTCTTGGAAAAAGCTTTGATTGAAGTCTGTGTGGTGGCTACCGTGGGTGAAGGGTTGCGGGAATTTCGCATGACCCGGTTCGGAGCCGTCATTCTAGCTGAGGAGCTTTTGCCAACCCCACAAGGACAAATTCTCGCAGAGCACTGTTTCGATGGGCTTGAGCCTATTTCACTTATCATTGTAACGAACCGCTACGACTCAGCGAATTCTGTAGAGCTTCGTGGTCGAGGCGTCTTTGATTACATCGATCAAGATGTGTCAGAAGATGATGTTGCGCGGCTTGCAAACAGACTCGATATATTTCTGTCCGAACTTGAGACACCTAAGCCCGAGCGGACTCATTTGCGCTTACGCGAGCGGGTTCAGTACCTTGGTTTGCACCTTAACCAAATCGGAGACCTTGATAGTTTATCAAGAGCCATTGTTGATGGATTTGTCGATATTTGTGGGGCGGACGCCGCTATTTTATGGGCGGACATCCACGGCCGAGGTGAGCTGAGGTTTATTGCGAGCGCCGGGGTTGAGGGCGTTGAGTGGCGGATACCGATTCTACGACTTGGGGAAGCTACCGGTGAACATACTCTGCGCTCAGGAAATGCTCATAGCCGAGAAACCGACGATGAAGGAAACCGGCTGACCGTTCAGTGGCCCTTGATGCATCGCGGAGAAGTGGTCGGGGTCCTCAAAGCCCTCGGTGTCCCCGCAAGAAATCAAGATGAAGAGCTTGAGTTAGCGATGCGTCATCTGGTTGATGCTGCGGCATTAGCGCTGACTTCACTGCAGGCTGAAGAGGAACGCGGATCAAGTTTTCTTCATAGTTACAACTGTTACTCACGGGCCTATTTCGAAGATTGTTTTCATCGAGAGCTGCAACGTGCTCGGCGTTATCGCCGGCCGCTCACTTTACTCTTGGTTTCATATGCCAACAGCAGCGGCTCTGAAGAACACCTTCTACCGGATGAAGTGCGCGAGATGAGTGAGCATGCAAGTGCGGTGATGGCACAGGCTGTTCGCGGAATTGATGTTGTGGCTCAGCTTTCGGCCAACACTTATGCCGTGATGTTGCCAGAAAGTCCCTATTTGGCCGGTCTCATTGTGGGACAGAGAATACGCCAAGGATTAGAGCAGGATTCTGCAGTGTCTTCAATTTGCGACAAACATCGTGTGACCTACTGCTTTGGGCTGGCGGCTTTACCTGGTGATGGAAACGAAGTGTCTGCCCTCATGACGACTGCTATGCGGCGGATGCGCGAGCACCAACGAACTTCTTTTGCGAACCCAATGGTTCGGCGACTCGGGTTTTGGGATGCCGCCGAGATGCTGATTGAACCACCGGTGATGAGTGAAGAAGAGTTTGGCCCTGTTGGAAATCGCAAGGAACTGGCAGCTCCTGCTTGCACTTGGCGTCCGATTACGCCGGATGGCATAGCGGCTGTTCGTGATATGGTTCTACGCGAAGCAATGGCGCAGAGCGCAGGGTTGGGTTGGCTCTATTTGGCGGGCCGAGTCAGTGCCGACCTTTCGCGCTTACAACATTTCGAGGGGCAATTCGAAGACGGTCAACTTAAGGTTTACACCCTGAACGAGGAATTATTTCGACCATGGCTTGAGCTTGAGAATTTAACTCAGCTGGTGGGTTCTCCCGAAGACCTTGAAGATCATGAAGTGGTGCTGTTTTTCTCAAAGCATTGCGCCTATGGAATGGTGGCAAAAAGGCAACAGGGTGATCGGTGGCTTGGGTACCATACATCGGATTGGGTCACGGTGAGTGAACTCATGGATAAGCTCCAGTTGACTTACCGTTTGCAGAAGGCCGTTTGATGCGTTTGCGGCTCATGGTCCTTTTGTGGCTCTCTTTGCTCTGCGCGCCTGCCTTCGGGCAGCAAGCTCAAACAGAGATGGTGGAGGCTTCTGAAGAAGAGCCTGCGATTCTGGAAAAGCCGGGTTATTTTGGCCTGGGCCTTGGGATACAGTTGCCGATGGTCGGCGTGGTCACAGGTTTTGGGGCAACGAGTAATCCAGGTGCGGGATACAATCTTGGTTTTGCACTCACGTGGGAGTTTTTCCCGCGTTATGAGCTAAGACTGTATACAGGTGGCGGCCAAACTTATGCGGCCCGAGCAGCTTTGGATTATCGAGAAGATGGCGAGGTGAGTGCTCAAACTCGCAGTAAAGATCAAGATGCCCAGTGGCTGGGTTTAGACGTGGGTATTGGTCTTAGCTATTTGTTCCGCGCACCGAGCCGCCAATGGACCCCCTTTGTTGGAATTGATGGGGGCTTTAGTTTTCATGGCTATTACTATTCTTTAAGTGATGAGCAATTGATCTCTAAGCTTGTTCAAACCGGTGACTCGGCCTCGCTTTTTGCGGATGGCGAAACAGAAGGAATCGGTTCTTCTTGGCATTTGTCGAGTCGAGCTGGGGTAAGGCTCGACTATTTAAGGTGGTTTAGTTCGAGCCTGGAACTCGTTGTTACCGTGTCACCTATTGGTGACAATGAACCAATCACCAACACAAAATCAGAACGCGATGTTTCCGCGCCAGCAGATATGCTCGTTTTAACACGCTTGGTCTTCTCGATCTGGTTGGGGCTTTGAGTATGGATAATAAACTCTCGATTTTAGTGGCAATGAAGCCAAGTGACGTACGGGCTGATATCGTTGAAGTATTTGAAAATGAATACAATGTTCTTTGCGTTGATGACGGTACTGCGGCGTTAGAGCAAGCTGTGGTCGGTTTTCCCGAATTGATAATCTACGATGCCGACTGTGGTTCGATTGGCGCAACTCAGTTCCAAGAAATTGTGTCGAACCTACCCAAGGTGAAGCATACCCCGGTTGTGTTTC
>JABJBS010000263.1 GCA_018668695.1 Deltaproteobacteria bacterium | reverse complement strand
TGTGTGACTGCATGCAAAAGCTTAAATGGTCTGGGTGATGATGAGTCATGGAGAGATGTTGGCTTGATTCATGGTCAACGCCAGGCGTCAGCGGTGCAGCATGTGACAACAGCCTGTCACCATTGCCTTGAGCCGGCATGTGCTTCGGGCTGCCCCGTCAATGCGTATGTGAAATTGGACGAGAGTGGAATCGTGAAGCACTTGGATGACCAGTGCATTGGCTGTCAATACTGCACGCTTACCTGCCCCTACGATGTCCCAAAGTTCTCTAAGGAGCTGGGCATTGTTCGAAAGTGTGACATGTGTGTGGGGCGACTCGAGAACTCAGAGGCTCCAGCTTGTGTGCAGGCATGTCCAAATGAGGCGATACGCATTACCGTGGTGTCTCACGAAGATGTGTGGGCCCAGGCCCAGGCGGGTATGGTTGTTCCTGGAACTCCTCCATCAGATATTACATTCCCAACAACGCATTTCAAAACGGGACGCACTCAGGTTAGAGAACTCGTTCCTGCAGACTATGACCAACCTCAAAAAGAGCATGGACATGCGCCTTTGATCGTCATGCTCGTTCTCACTCAAGTTGCGGCCGGAGTGTTTGTGACAGAATTTCTTAGCGGTTGGGCTACTGGGCTATCGGGAGTATTGGGCTTTTGGGGCAGTGCAGTTGGGTTTGGGATCTGTTGCTTGGCATTGGCAGCCAGTATTCTCCACCTTGGCCGTCCGAAGTATGCCTATCGTGCCATTTTAGGTCTCGGGCATTCTTGGTTAAGCCGGGAGATTTTAGCATTTGGACTTTTTGTGAAGGCAGCCGGGCTCCTCGTTTTTATTAAGTGGGCCGAGAATACTCCTGTGCAGGCTGGTTTAACTTTTAAATCGTTTAGCAAATTCTTACCGGCACTTGAATCGGTCACCATTTTTCTAGGCATTGCCGGGGTGTTTTGCTCGGTGATGGTTTATCATGTTACGCGCCGAATTTTTTGGAACGCGGCGCGCACTCTTCCAAAGTTTACCATGACGATGGTTGTGGGTGGTGCTTCATGTTTGATGTGCACAGCTTGCGTCCGCGAATTTGTTTGCGCCGGTGTGGGTGTGGCTGCGCAGTGGGTTCAGGTACTCGCTCTTCTTACGTCCTTAACAATGTTGCTTAAGCTTGGGCTTGAGCTGGAGGTTCTTCTACATACTCGAGACAAGGTAAACTCGTCGCTAAAAAGAACAGCTGTTTTACATTTAGACTCTATGCGGGGTTGGTGCGTGGCACGGCTTCTCTGTGCAGTGGCAGGTGGTTTCATTACGCCTTGGGCATTGGTTCATGGTGTCTCAAATCAGTTGATGTCCCACGGTTCTTTGGCTCTGCTCGCGGCAGCGGGGTTTCTGCTGGTTCTCTGCGGAGAGCTGAGTGAGCGCTATTTGTTCTTTAGAGCAGTTGTTGCACTGAAAATGCCTGGAGGAATACCGGGATGAAGAAAATTACTCAGCAGATAGCCAGCTTCAAGGATAAATTGTTGTATCAAGAGTCGGGTCCTCTTACGGATCGGCTAAAACGGGCGCCCGGTCCATTTGGGCTGGGGCAGGTGCTTCTTAGGAGTAAGCCTGAGGCAACCACGAGCGCTGTTTGTGGTTATTGCTCCACAGGTTGTGGGCTCCGCGTACACCTCAAGAATGGCGAAGCGGTGAGCCTAACACCTGCGACCAGTTATCCTGTTAACCTTGGTATGGCGTGCCCTAAAGGATGGGAGGCTCTAACACCGCTGGATGCACCGGACCGCGGGGTGATTCCATTATTGAAAAGCAAAGATGGTGCCCGTGAAGCGATACCCTGGGAAGATGCGTTAAAAACGATGTGCTCTGAGTTTCAAGCCATTCAAAAAAAACATGGAAAGAGTTCGGTTGCATTTATCAGTACGGGCCAAATCCCAACCGAGGAAATGGCCCTGCTGGGCGCTCTTACCAAATTTGGGATGGGAATGGTCCACGGCGATGGCAATACTCGTCAATGTATGGCCAGCGCAGTGGTCGCCTATAAAGAGTCGTTTGGTTTCGATGCGCCGCCCTATACATATCAGGACTTCGAAGAATCGGATGTGATTGTTCTGGTTGGGAGTAATCTATGCATCGCGCACCCTATTATGTGGGAACGCATTTGTCGTAATCCCCATGAGCCGCAAATCGTTGTCATCGATCCACGCAAAACAGAAACCGCGACTGCTGCGACACATCACTTTGCCATACGCCCAAAGTCGGATTTGGTGTTTTTTTACGCGTTGGCAAATATCCTTATCGGAGAGGGCTGGGTCGATGAGGATTTTGTGCAGCAGCATACGCGAGGCTACCTTGAGTTCTCGAATTTTGTTCAAGACTACACACCGGAACTGGCCTGCGCTGTTTCAGGGATTGCTGTGGACGACCTTAAGGAGCTGGCAAGGAAGATTCATCTTGGGAAGCGAGTGTCGTTTTGGTGGACCATGGGGGTGAATCAAAGTCATGAGGGGGTGCGTGTTGCGCAGGCAATCATTAACCTTGCGCTGCTTACGGGGAATCTGGGCCGGGTTGGAACGGGTGCAAATTCAATCACGGGGCAATGCAACGCGATGGGCTCGCGGTTGTTTTCGAACACCACGAACCTTCTTGGTGGGCACTTATTTGAAAACCAGAGTCACCGAAACAAGGTTGCTGAGGTCCTCGGGCTCGACCAGACGCAGATCCCTGAAACGGTGGGATGGTCTTACGATAAAATCATCGAGGGTGTGTTGTCTGGAGACGTGAAGGGGCTATGGATTATCGCTACGAACCCCGCGCACTCTTGGATCAATCGTGGTCACATAAAGGAGATGCTGGGTCGACTCGATTTTCTGGTGGTTCAAGATATGTACCATTCCACGGAGACGGCGCAAGTTGCCGATTTGTATTTACCGGCCGCCGGTTGGGGCGAAAAGGAGGGAACCTTTATTAACTCCGAACGGCGCATTGGACTGCTTAAAAAGGTTAAACGTGCGCCAGGCCAAGCACTTGCTGATTTTCATATATTTAAAGCCGTCGCTCAATACTGGGGTTGTGGTGACATGTTTGATGAGTGGTCGAGCCCGGAAGCTGTTTTTAAAATACTTCAGCGTTTATCTGCGGGCATGCCGTGTGACTTCAGTGGGATTCCTAGCTACCAAGCAATCGACGAACAAGGCGGTATTCAGTGGCCTTGCCTACCGGGTGAACTACCAGAAGGTCCTACCCAACGACGACTTTTTGAAGATGGAAAGTTTTACCATTTAGATAGTAAAGCGCGCTTTGTTTTCGAGAAACCTCGGTCAGTAGAAGAACCGATAGATGACCGGTTCTCATTTGTTTTACTTACGGGACGCGGCTCGTCAAGTCAGTGGCATACCCAAACGAGGACGAGTAAATCGGCAATTCTACGCAAGATGAGTCCGAAGATGGCTTATGCACAGATTCATCCTGACGATGCGAAACAGATGGGCGTACGCTCTGGGCAGTATCTTCGAATCAAATCACGACGGGGGTCTATTTGCGTTCACGCTTTTGTGACGGCCAGCGTTCAAAGAGGACAAGTTTTTATGCCAATGCACTATCAAGAAACCAATAAACTGACCCAGGCCTCGTTTGACCCTTATTCAAAGCAACCATCTTATAAGTTTTGTGCGGTAGACGTTCGGCGTGCTGAGCATTGGGAGATTCAAGGAGACGACGATGAAGGATGATGTCGCAAAGATATACAGGATGAACCTTGAGGTGAGGGATGACCGCATAGGCGGAACAGTCACTCTTGTTGGAGCGGGGCCAGGGGATATGGACCTTATTACGGTGCGAGGAGAGCGGGCTCTATCGGTTGCGGATGTGATTTTATACGATAGCTTAATCGACCAACGCCTCTTGCAAAATCGAAGTGCTGCACTTGTTTACGTAGGGAAGCGATGCGGTCGCCATGGTATGACCCAAGAACAGATTACGGCTCTCTTGATTCGATTCGCCCGGTCGGGGAAAAATATTGTCAGGCTCAAAGGCGGCGACCCATCGGTTTTCGGACGGGTAGGTGAAGAGTGCCTTGGTCTGGCTGCGGCTAAGGTTAAGTTTGAAATTATACCGGGCGTATCGAGTGCCATCGCGGTACCGGCTCTGGCGGCAATTCCTCTAACCCACCGTGGAGTGAGTGATGGCTTGGTGGTGGTTACTGCGCATAAACGACTCGGCTTTGAAGAGCTGGGTCTCCCTTTCTATCGCAAAGAAACCTCTTTGGTTTTGTTGATGGCTTTATCGACGATTGATAAATGGCAGCCGCAGCTCCTCCAACTTGGATACCCCGAAGATGTCCCAGTGGCTTTTATCGTCGAGGGTTGTACGCAAAATGAGTATGTCGTGGAATCCAGTATCGGTGAATCACTGGTAGATGCATTGGATGAACGGCTTCGTTCGCCATGTTTGGTCGTCATCGGTCAGGTTGTAACATTACGAGCGCAACTTAGACCTTGGCTTATCAGTAGAAGTCTTCTTGAAGCTCAGCCTCAATCGAGAAAAATCAAAATGTTTTAAAACGACTCACAGGGCCACGCTGACGTGTTTCGACGCTAGTGTCGTTTTTATTTTGAGTTCCACATAATGGTTGATTTGTGAGGTGTCGGTTTCACGTTTTTGGCCGTGGTTTAGAATAACCTTTGTGTCATCTTGCCCTGGATTTCGCCCCGGATGTAGAAAAAAACTTCTTCAGATACAGGTATACTTCAGGGCTCGATTTGAAACCCTAATCATTTCAAACCCTTTTTCTCGACCATCGGCTCAACCCGCACTGGCATAACGTTTGCTTATTCAAAGTGTCCCCAGACGAATAGGTGAGCAGGATGAAAATAGATGGCAAAGCAGATAGTCTTGAACTCTTTAATCTGAAGTCGCGGCACACCCGTGTGTTTCATCTTTCTTGGTTTGCTTTTTTTGCGTGTTTCTTCGCTTGGTTTGGCATTGCACCTTTGATGCCCGTGATTCGAGATGAATTCAGTCTTACCAAGGACCAAATCGGCAACATTATGATTGCCTCGGTAAGTGCGACCGTTTTCATGCGAATACTTATGGGCTGGCTTTGCGACAGAATTGGTCCGCGGATTACTTACAGTGCGCTCTTGGTTGGGGGCTCGGTCCCCGTGATGTGTATCGGACTTTCATACGATTACCACTCGTTTCTGTTTTTTAGATTGTTAATTGGCGCAATCGGCGGTTCGTTTGTGATCACGCAATACCACACCTCGGTTTTTTATTCGGCGCGCTGTGTAGGGACGGCCAATGCGACGTCGGCAGGCTGGGGGAATCTTGGCGGCGGCGTAACGCAAATGGTGATGCCTCTTGTTTTTAGCTTGGTGGTGGCGGCAGGTGTTAGCGAGTTTTGGGGCTGGCGAATTTCGATGTTGGTGGTGGGAGTTTTCTGTGCGGTCTTGGGAGCTGTTTATTATTTTTTCACCACAGATACGCCTCTTGGAAATTTTAAAGAGCTTAGAGCATTGGGTAAGATTCCCGAAAAATCGAGTGCGTCGGGAGGATTTATTAAAGCGGTCAAAGACAAGCGGGTTTGGATACTGTTCTGTGTATACGGCGCGTGTTTTGGCATTGAACTGACGATGAACAATATCGCAGCGCTCTACTTTCGGGACTACTTTGAATTGGGTCTCCAAGAGGCAGGAGTTGTTGCTGGGCTTTTTGGGGTGATGAATCTCTTCGCAAGGTCGCTCGGAGGTTTTGTGGGTGACCGAGCAGGAAGTCGCTACGGGCTTCAAGGCCGGGTGGTATGGCTTGGCGCAGCGCTTCTGTTAGAGGGTGCGGCACTTATTGTGTTTTCGAGAATGGTCGCGCTGCCTGCAGCTCTTGTCTGTTTGATTTTCTTTAGCCTCTTTGTGCAGATGGCAGAGGGGGCAACTTTTAGTGTCGTGCCGTTTGTAAATCCCGGAGCGGTTGGGAGTGTGGCAGGAATTGTAGGGGCTGGCGGAAATGCGGGTGCGGTGATTGCGGGCTTTCTTTTCAAAGGAGGTATGGCTTGGCCCGATGCGCTCATGGTTCTCGGTGCTTTGGCGCTTGGGGTTGGAGCGATGAGCTTCCTATTGCGGTTCCCAGACCATGCGCAGGAGCCGAAGATGATGCCCGAGCTTGGCGCCTCCTGGCTCAAGGGAGGATAAAAGAGTCCAATTTTCCCCCGTACGCCCAAGACTTACGACTTATTCCCATTTCTTGAGGGTTAGAGCGTTGCGGATGTGGAAAATCGGCGATAGACGCGCCTGGTACCAGATTTTTATCAGAGGTGGTTTCGTCGTGGATAACAATAAAGTTCTTAAGAAAATTACGATTGCTATGAATCTTCGCAACGAAGATGTTCGTGAAATTCTTCATATCGGCGGCCAGGAATTAAGCATCAGTCAAACGGGCGCGGTTTTGGTGAGTGAAACCAACAAGAACTTTAAAATCCTCTCAGATGAGCTTCTTGAGGCTTTCATGGAAGGCCTGATCACATATTCGCGGGGCCCGAAGAATGTGCCGAATTTAATACCTTTGGCGCTGGCAAATTTGGTCTATCTACTGGGCGAGCGGGGCAACCAAGAAGCTCTGGAAGCGCTTGGTGGCTTGGTTGAAGACGTGGTGACTCAGCTTACTGAGCAGTTAGAAGAGAGCTGATTTTACCCAGCAAAGTGCTTATCCCAAGAATATCCTCTTCAATAGGAATCAGATAATGCCTGATTCTATCCCATCGGTGTTGCAAACTATTTCGTTGACTAGCAAACTGTCTCTATGAATGACGTTTTGCATAGATTTGTAGGTCCGGTCGCGCTCGGACTTTTGGTAATGGCATGTGGTACTGAGTCTACGACGAATCCAGATGAGAACCCGGGGCAGTCCGACACTGATCCAACAACTGCTCCCTCAACGGATCCTGCAGAGGAAACGCCGCTTCCTGATTATCAGGGCGACGCGGATGACGATGCGAGTTTCCTTTTCAACTCTGATGAGATCTTGACCTTCGAAATCGATGTTGATCCGGCGAACATGGCCATACTGGATGCAGATCCGGTCGCCGAAGAATATGTGCCGGCAACGTTACGTTACCAGGGTGAAGAATTCTCGGATGTGGGGCTCAGGTACAAAGGTAGCATTGGCAGCTTTGTGGGTTGCACCGAGGTTTTTGGTTTTCCTCCATCAGGCGCCAAGACTTGCCCGAAGTTGTCGATGAAAGTGAAAGTTAACTATACCGACAATGGACTTCGCTTTCACGGGCTCAAGAAGCTGCAGTTTCACGCCATGAATTCCGATGAGACTCAGCTGCGCGAGATGCTCTCTTATTACCTATTTAGAGCAATGGGCATTCCCGCTCCTCGAACCGTGCCGATGCGATTGCTTATCAACGGTGAAATGGCGGGTGTGTTTCTCTTAGTCGAGCAAATCGACGGGCGCTTTACCCGCTCACGTTTTGGAGATGGTGGAAAGGGGAACCTCTACAAGGAGATCTGGCCCATGTATTCAGACGACGCCCCGTACATCTCGGCGCTTGAAACCAATGAAGATGAAAACCCGTCAGTTGAGAAAGTACAAAGATTCCGTCAAGCGCTTGATGATGCGACCAGCACCGAAGAACTTGTAGCGGTTTCCGATAGCTGGATTGACCGGCAATACATCATGAACTTTTTGGCCGTGGACAGAAGTATCGTGAACGACGATGGGTCTATGCATTGGTATTGCAACAGTTATGGCCAGGGAGTTGAGGCTTGTAGTCCTCACAACTTCTTCTGGTACGAAGATACGAAGGCGGACAAAATGTGGCTTGTCCCTTGGGATACTGACCTAACCTTTCGAGAGAGTCACGTAACGTCAATTCCTGCGGTGTGGAATGATGACAACCCCGAATGTTTGTCTGATTTTGCATCATTGGGAATGTATATACCGCCAAACTGCGACCCGTTGATTTCCGCTTGGGCCTCTTTGAAAGATGATTACGCAAAGGCCTTGCGAGTCCTCTTAGATGGTCCATTTGCGGCTGGTAATGTGGCAACCTTGCTCGACGGTTGGCAGGAGCAAATGGCTGCCGCGGTGGCCGAAGCGCATGCCGTCAATGGCGAGCAGATTGACCCAGACCGTTGGAATTCGAATATTGAGGCCTTTAAAGTCGATACCTATCGACGACGAAGCGCGGTAGAAGATCTGGCCGCACCCTAAAAGCACTGCCCGGTATGGGTCCTAAAAAAAATTACCCAAATTTCGGCAAGATGGTTCCCACACAGGGCCTATAAGCGATTGAGGAGAAAATCTCTTCACGTTTATTAGCACCTATTTGGAAGTCGCGTAAAACAGCGAAGGATAAAGTTTTGAAAAATATGAAGCGAGCCTTGGTACTCAGTCTCTTCAGCGTTCTCTTGTTGAGCGCCTGTGGTGAAGACTCTGCAGGTGATTCCACATCGACCACCGGAGCAGGTGAAACCGGCAACGAGACATCAACCGAGGTTAATACCAACCCGAATGCGTGCGATGGTGATGCGGTCGACTTGGTCAGGCCTGATGGCTGGACAACGAGCACTCATTGTAAAGGCGTACCTGCAAACTATGAGCAGGTCTTTGATGACACGGTTGTGCACCGAATTGATATTACGGTGACTGCAGATAATTACCAAGCGACCATGAACGACTTAGAGTCCATTCTAGGCGGCGGTGGTGGCGGCGGCTTTGGTGGTTTAGATGATACGCCGGAGCCTATGTATGTGCCGGTGACTCTTCAATACAACGGACTCACCTGGTGGAACGTTGGTATGCGCTACAAAGGTAACTCTTCGCTCCACATGGGCTGGGGTGATGGCGTGAGGAAGCTGGCATTCCGATTTCATTTCGATAAATACGAAGATGACTTTCCGGAGCTTAAGAATCAGAGATTCTACGGTTTTAAGAAAATGACTTTTAGCAACGGCTTTAAGGACGACTCCCTGATTCGTGACAAAATGGCAGCCAATATTTTTAGGGCAGCGGGTGTGCCGGCCGCGCAAGGAGCTTTCGCGCGGGTTTACGTAGATTTCGGAGAGGGGCCCACTTACTTTGGCCTCTACACGATGATTGAGGATCCGTCAGATGAGATGCTCGAAACTCAATTCGATGATGATTCGGGTAATCTTTATAAGCCCGAAGGCGAGGGGGCTACTTGGCAGCGCTTTGTCCAGGAAGACTTCTCTAAGAAGACCCATGAAGACGAAGCTGATTTTAGCGATATCATCGCAGCTTTGGATGCCTTACACGCGAGCCGCACCAACGATGTGCAGTGGCGCGATGGGCTCGAGGCAGTATTCGATGTGAATGCATTTTTACGTTGTTTGGCGGTGAATCAGGTCATCGTGAATTGGGACAGCTACGGGATGATGGATCACAACTATTTCGTTTACGGCGATCCGTCCAAGGGTGGTAAACTGGTTTGGTTTCCTTGGGACCTCAACGAAGCCATGCTCTCGGATGGACCAGGTAGTTCAATCTCTAATTCGATAATGCTCGACAGCGTGAATGATGACTGGCCTTTGATTCGGTATCTTCTCGACGATTCGGTCTATCGAGAACTTTATAAGGACGAAGTGCGTGCGGTCTTAGAAGGTGCTTTTGTAACGCAAACTGTCCATGCACAGATGGACCGCTACCACTCACTGATTACGCCTTATGTGGTCGGTCCGGAAGCAATCGAAGAAGAGCCTTATACATTTTTACGACGTGCGTCTCGATTCGAAGAAGCACTCACTCGTTTTCGAGACGGTTTGAAGCCTCACGTGGAAGATCGCTATGACGAAGCGTGGAGTCAGTTGGATGCAGATTGAGCCCATTCTGACTCAGAAGCAGCGTTTTCTGGTTACGCTGGCTCGATTGTCTTGGTTTTCTCCCTAGCTCTATTCCGTTGACATTAATACATTATTTTCGTGCATAATCTCGTGTATCAGCCAAAGTGAATGAATTTTGACATAATGCGTCTTAGGGCTTGACCAAGACCCCATAAAAGTTTTCTATTCTAATTCGAGCAATTTAGGACATGAGGACTTTCTATGAGTAATACCAAGCAGTTACTGGATTATGTTTACGAGAACGAAACGAAGCACGCTTCCAAGGATTGGCTAACGCAGCCATTGGGCGGCGGCGCCGTAAAGAGCTACACATGGTCTGAGGCCGTAGGCGAGGCCCGTAAGATGGCGGCCTACCTGAAATCATTAGGTTTTGAGCCCGGCAGCAAGATTGGTATTTGCTCCAAAAACTGTGCCCATTTTATGATTTCTGAGCTGGCGATTTGGATGGCAGGCTACACCACCGTAGCTCTTTACCCAACCGTGAATGCCGCCACAGCGAGTTATGTACTCGATCACTCAGATGCGAAGCTGCTTTTTGTGGGCAAGCTGGATGAATGGGAAGAAATCAAAAAGGGCGTGCCTGAGTCTATGCCGCTTGTGGCTTTCTCACTGGCCCCAGCAAACAGCTACGATAAATGGGACGATATCATTGCCAAAACTGCGCCGATTACAGAGAACGTTTCTCGAGGTGTGGATGAGACGGCTCTGATTATTTATACGTCAGGCTCTACCGGGCAACCGAAAGGTGTCATGCATGCCTTCGGGCGCATCGCAACGGCCGTAGAAGGAATGGTAGGCTCCTTAGATATTACCCTTAATGAGCGCCAGCTTTCCTACTTGCCATTGGCTCACGTTTTTGAGCGTGCTTATGTAGAGTGCTGCTCGATTGTTGGTGTGACTCACGTTTTCTTTGCTGAAGCGCTCGATACTTTTCAGCAGGATTTACAACGTTGTCGTCCGACACTCTTTATTTCGGTACCACGTTTATGGCTGAAGTTTCAGCAGGGCGTGTTTAGTAAAATGCCGAAGAAGAAGCTCGATTTTGCTTTCAAGATTCCTATTATCGGTAAGCTATTGCGCAAGAAAATTCTTAAGGGCTTAGGCTTGGATTCGGTGCGTCTCGCGGGCAGTGGTTCTGCGCCGATTCCAGCTGAACTCATCGAGTGGTACCGAGATCTTGGCTTGATGCTTCTTGAAGGTTACGCCATGAGTGAAGACTTCGCTTACTCGCACCTATCAACACCAGAGTTCACAGAGCCTGGCTATGTGGGTGTTCCGTATCCTGGCGTTGAAGTTCGCTTAAGCGATGCAGGTGAGATTCTGATTAAGTCTGCGGGCAACATGCAGGGCTACTACAAAGAAGAAGCCATGACTGCAGAGTGCTACACAGAAGATGGATTCTTTCACACGGGTGACCGAGGTGAGCGAAAGTCCAATGGTCTTTTGAAAATCACAGGCCGCGTGAAGGAAATCTTCAAGACTTCCAAGGGCAAGTATGTTGCTCCTGCACCGATTGAGAACATCATCAACAACGATCCTAATGTCGAGGCCAGCTGCGTGTCGGGTTCTGGTTACCCGCAACCTTACGCTCAAGTTGTTGTTGCCGAAGATTTACGCGGCAAGCTGGGCGATAGCTCAGTGAAGGCGAAAATTGAAAGCGAAATTAAAGGGCTCTTCAGCAAAGTAAACAGCGAAGTTGAGCATCACGAGCGATTGCAGTTTATTGCGATTGTTTCTGACGATTGGACCATCGCCAATGGTTTTCTAACGCCAACGATGAAGATCAAGCGCGGTGCCATTGAAGATGCCACCACTGAGCGCCTCGATGGTTGGTACAATGAAGGCAAGCAAGTCTTCTGGGCTTAATCGCCTTTGTTATTTGATCACTAGAATCTGCTGTTCGGCCATAGCAATCAGCTGGCCGTCTCTTGTCCAAAGCATATCCCGTTCCTGGGAGTAGCCCTCTTTGGTCACCGTACTTTGTGTGGTGAGCAGGGCGTAGTCCGTCTTGAGAGGCTCTGAGGGCATGTAGAAAGTTGCGTGATAGGTGATGCTGCCCATGGGGCGTGCCTGCTTTTCGGTCACCAATATTGCGGGCCACCACATATCCAATAAGGCTGCGGCCAGTGCTTCATCCCAAAATTCGGGTGCTTCAAGCGGCTTAAGCCAGCCACCAGAAAACGCGCCTTCATGACCACTCATAGGGAGACCACCCCAGCAGGGACGAACATCTAAGTGCTGGATATAGGCGATATCTGCAGGTAGGGCGGGCAGCCGTAGGCAGTCCTCTGGCTTGGTCACTTCCGGCATTTTGAACTCGTTAAAGTCGTAGCTGTTGGGCCGGTCGGATCCCATGACGGCCGATGCAATGGCGATGGTTTCCTTCTCGCTCTTCATCAGTGCGCGCATATGGCAGATGCGTTTGCCTGAGCGCACGGTCTCCACTTCAATCGAGAGTGGTCCCTGAGGGGCTGGAGCACAGAGCTGAACGGAGAGTGAACGCAGTTGACGGTCTTCGGAATCTTGAGCGGCTTTGAAGGCATTTGCGAGAGCAGCAAACACCAGACCACCACACGCACCGGGCCCTTTGAACCAAGAAGCATCGAATTGGGCGACGTATCTACCAGGCTTAACTGGTTTAACTGCGGACATAGAGGAAATAGTAAGGCTCACGGCGTAACTCCTGAACGGCTTTGTGAAGTTGTGCATATCATAGACCAGAAAATCTCTGAAAGCACCCCAATGGGTTGAAATCATAAGAGATCTTGCCTGCGATGAGGAAGGCTTAAAGTTGCTAATTTTTTCACGGATTGGTGCTACGAGCAGTTGACCTCTAAGCCATAGTGAGCGACTAAGCACCCAAGCTCGCGGGGCCCATTCATAGCCCTCGCTTAACATTAAACAAGTGCCACTTGGTATGTGGCACCACTGTGAGGATAGACCATGCCTGTAATTACTCTCCCAGACGGAAGTCAGCGCTCATTTGATAATTCGGTTAGCACCTACGATGTAGCGATGGATATCGGTCCTGGTCTCGCTAAAGCTTGTATCGCTGGCCGCGTTGACGGCAACCGCGTGGATGCCCACGATTTGATTGAAGGAGACGCGAGTCTTCAGATTATTACCGCCAAAGATGATGACGGCATCGAGATTATTCGTCACTCCTGTGCGCACCTGCTAGGCCACGCTATTAAGCAGCTTTGGCCAGACGCGAAAATGGCCATTGGCCCGACCATTGATAATGGTTTTTATTACGACATCGATATGGAGCACACGCTCACAGACGAAGACCTTGCGGGCCTTGAAAAGCGCATGAAGGCGCTTGCGAAAACCAACTATCAGGTCGTTAAAAAGACCGTAAGCTGGCAAGAAGCACGCGACGTATTTGAGGCGCGCGGCGAGACTTACAAGATTGAAATCCTCGACCGTGATATCGCTAAAGACGATAAGCCTGGGCTTTATCACCACGAAGAATATATAGATATGTGCCGGGGACCTCACGTTCCCAATATGCGATTCAACCACCACTTCAAGCTTCTGAGCCTTGCGGGTGCGTATTGGCGCGGCAACAGCGACCAGAAGATGCTACAGCGTGTGTATGGTACGGCGTGGGCGGATAAAAAGCAGCTTAAAGCCTACTTGAAGAAACTTGAAGAGGCAGCTAAGCGTGACCACCGCCGCATTGGTAAGCAGATGGAACTCTTCCACATGCAACCGGAAGCGCCCGGAATTGTATTTTGGCACGCCAATGGTTGGAACATCTATCTCGAGCTTGAAAAGTTCGTGCGTGAAAAGCTTCGCGAGTACGACTATCAAGAAGTGAAGGGTCCTCTTATGATGGACCGTGTACTCTGGGAGAAGTCGGGTCACTGGGACAAATTCCGCGAGAATATGTTTACCACGAGTTCAGAAAACCGTGATTACGCACTCAAGCCCATGAACTGCCCAGGCCACGTTCAGATTTACAACCAAGGCTTAAAGTCTTACCGCGACCTTCCACTGCGTATGGCCGAATTTGGTCAGTGTCACCGTAACGAGCCATCGGGTGCCTTGCACGGTGTAATGCGGGTGCGTGGTTTTACTCAGGATGATGCGCACATCTTCTGTACGCCAGACCAAGTTCTGGAAGAAGTTACGTCGTGCATCAAGATGGTTTATGACACGTACAGCACTTTTGGTTTCAAGAACATCGCTGTTCAGCTCTCGACTCGTCCTGAAAAGCGTATAGGCAGTGACGAGGTATGGGACAAAGCCGAAACTGCGTTGATGGAAGCGCTGAAGGCCATGGATATCGATTATAAGCTTCAAGAAGGCGAGGGTGCTTTCTATGGGCCGAAGATTGAGTTCACGCTCTTCGACAGCCTAGACCGTGCTTGGCAGTGTGGAACCGTTCAGCTCGACTTTGCTTTGCCTGGCCGTTTGGATGCGACCTATGTGAGCGAGAACAACGACCGTCAAACACCGGTCATGATTCACCGCGCGGTTCTGGGTTCTCTAGAGCGTTTCATCGGTATTCTCATTGAAGAGTTTGTCGGTTCTTTTCCGCTTTGGTTGGCACCTCAGCAGGCAGTGGTTTTAACCATAACCGATGCGCAGCTTGATTACGCGAAAGAAGTGACCAAGAAGTTCAGAGCAGCCGGTTTCCGCGTTGATACTGATTGTCGCAATGAGAAAATAGGATTCAAGATTCGTGAGCATACCATGAAGCGTGTTCCTTACATGCTGGTTTGCGGTAACAAGGAAATGGAAGAGGGCGCCGTCGCAGTTCGAACCCGCTGGGGTGAAGATCTGGGTAAAATCAGCGTGGACGACTTCTTGAAGCAGTTTAGCGATGAAGTGAAGAGTCGTAAGATTGTGAAGCCTGAGCCTAAAGAAGAAGAAGAGTAGTCGTTTCCAAGATGTCTGAATCAGCCCACCGCATTGCCGTTTTTGTAGATGTTCAAAACATCTATTACACCACTCGTGATGTTTATGGGCGCCAGTTCAATTACCGAAAGCTATGGAATCGTTTGTCGCAGCAGGGAGAACTCGTCTCTGCTACGGCCTACGCCATCGGCCGCGGAGATGATGGTCAGATTAAGTTTCAAGATGCTTTGAAGCACATTGGTTTCAAGGTGAAGCTCAAGCCTTTCATTCAGCGAAAAGATGGCTCGGCGAAGGGCGACTGGGATGTGGGCATTACCATTGATGTGATGGACACGGCCAGGCAGGTGGATACCGTTATTCTCTTATCCGGCGACGGTGATTTCGACCTTTTATTAGAAAAAGTATCTTCTGAATATGGAGTGGCTACTGAGGTTTATGGAGTGGAGAAGCTTACGGCTAAATCCTTGATGGATGCTGCCAGCAAGTTTCACCCCATCGAACCCGACCTTTTGCTCTAATCGAATTGCGTGTTGGATCCATGGCTCTTGTTGTTCATCCACATTTTCACCGTCGCAAAACCGGCGTCACCACACACGTCGAGACTGTCGTGCCGGTACTCAATGCAGAGCTGCCTTGTAAGCTCCTCTCCCGTGGCTATCGTTTTGATGAAGCGCTTCCAACGATTGGTGAGGCAGAACTCAGGCAAACTCTAAGAGCGGGCGGCCCAGTGATTTGGCATGCCCACCGTAAC
>JABJBS010000262.1 GCA_018668695.1 Deltaproteobacteria bacterium | reverse complement strand
CTTTACGTACACCTGACTTTACAAACGCAGCAAGAATCTCAGACGCCATTCAGGCGCGTTTGGTTAAGCCAGCTCAAGCAGAAGAGCCAGCAGCGGGTAAAAAGGGCAAGCGCGGTAAGAACGCTAAGAAGGCGGCCGAGGCAGAACTGGCAGCGGCAGCATCCAAAGAGCCCGCAGAACAATTTACGCAAGTGGTGGATGGCGGCACGGTCGTGGTGAAGGTGCCGGAACTCTACATGGGTAAGGTGCCGGTTTTGATGGCAATGCTCGAAGCATTAGAAGTCAGCCCGGATGTACCCACGAAGGTGGTCATCAACGAGCGCACAGGCACGGTGGTGCTGGGGGGTGACGTAACCTTGAGTCCGGTGGCCATTGCCCACGGCGGCTTAACGGTTGAAGTCAACGAAAGCCAATCAGTCTCGCAACCAGGCGCCTTTTCGCAGGGAGAGACCAAGGTTATCCAAGAAACGGATATTAGAGTCACTGAAGAAGAAGGACAGATTCGGACCGTAGGCCCGAGTACCTCGCTTGGAGAGGTTGTCAGAGCACTCAATGCAATTGGGGCGACGCCAAGAGACTTGGTGGCTATCCTGCAGGCGCTTAAGAGTGCGGGTGCATTGCATGCGGAGCTTGAAATCCAGTGAAATTATTGGACGCCATATCTCCCCAGTCGCGCGACATCCCGGATGCCCCGACAAAGCGCGACGAGATCGATAAAGTTGCGCGTGAATTCGAAGGCCTATTGGTTAACGAACTCTTCAAGGTTATGCGAAAAACCACGGAGTCGAGTTATCTAAGCAATCAGATGGGTAAGAATTTCCAGAGCATGCTCGACCAGGAATATGCTGATATGTCGACCGAGGGTAATGGTTTCGGTCTTTCGGATATGCTGGCTGAACAACTCGGTAATCAAATGTTTGGTCAGGAAACCCGGGGTGAAAAGTTTCTACGTTCCGAGCAATGGGCATTCCCGGTATCGGGAGATGTGAACATCTCTAACGGGCAAAAATTTGGTGCCGACCGTAGCGGTTTGAGGCCGGATGAGTGCGGTGATGGTCACTGTGGTGTGGATTTAGGCCGAGAAGTAGGTACTCCGATCGTAGCGGCCGCCACGGGTAAGATATCCAGGATCAACCGGGATCCATCGGTTGGTGGTGGTATTTATGTCGGAATCTCCCACTTCAATGGTGGGATCGAGACGCGTTATATGCACCTCGATAAGGTAGCCGAAGGCCTTAAATTAGGTGACTCTGTCGAAAAGGGTAGTTATATCGGTGATGTTGGTAATACAGGCCCGAATTCGACTGGAGCTCACTTACACTTCGAAATTTTCGAGAATGGCGTGGATGGGAAGCGCCGATATATCGACCCAGAGCCATATTTGAAGCGCTGGCAGGGCCAAGAACAAGAATTTGAGCAAAAAGGTGAAAATATCTCTCAAGTTAATGTTCACGCGGGCGATGTAGATAAAGACGAGTCTGGAAAGCCTTGCTCCCATGGCGCAGTTAAGCGACATGGTTTAAAGCAGTATCGACTGGGGCTAGCCAGCGGAGGAAAATGATGAAAATCCAGAATGGACCCGCAGACAAAGCTAGAAGAGCACGCAGCGAAGCTGTGGCGGGTGATAAAAGCGGAAAAGCAGGTGCTCAGCGCAGCGGTGGAACATCTGTTAATCGACAGAGTGACCGCGTGGTGCTCAGTGAGCGTCTAGGTTCTCTTGCTGAATCCATTCGGGAGATTTCACGGGTAGATGGTCCCATGGGGGCCAGTGAGGCGAAGCTCGAAGAGCTTAAGGCGGCGATAGAGGCGGGCGACTACCATGTGGATCCCCGAAAGTTAGCAGCATCAATTCTTAACAGTGACTTGGGAATTGAAGAGTAAGAGGTAACGAATGACGGCGGCGCGGGTAATGGCAGAATTTGATGATTTGATGGAGCGGGCAGAAGCCGCAGCCATTGGTCTTAATGGCCCTGAACTCGACATTGTTACGGCTGAAATTGAAGGCTGGTCGCTGAAGTTACAAAAAATGAGTCCGGATAAAGAATTCCTGGTGCATGTAAGAACGGGCATGGTCCGTTTCAGAGAGATATGCAGGTTTGTTGGCGACACAATGCAGGATGCATTTATGAGCGCTACAGCTGGTCCAGGGCACGAAACGAAGAAGATGTACGGGGGCAACGCTAAGTTGGGTTCCCGTAGGGCGGAAGCGGTACTCTTAAGACAGTACGGCTAAGTGGTGAGTCAGCGTTAGGGAGGCATTCAGTGGAATGGTGCTTCTCTGCATTGGAACATTGAAGTTCCAAGCGTTGTTGGGTGAAGGTGGTTTCTATGGGTGGTTTATACGACGCGTTAGGCGTGGGTCTCAATACCCTTGTTTCCCATCAAGCGGGAATCGCGGTCACAGGGCATAACATTGCCAATGTGAACACAGAGGGTTTTCACCGACAAGAAGTTCAAGTCAAGGCTCGCGGAAGCGGTACCTATGGTATCGAAATCGCAAAAGTCCGACGACATACAGACGAGTTTTTGGCTCGTCGTCTCCATGCACAAGAAGGAACTCTAGGTCACTCGAATGCAAGAGCATCCGGGTTGCAATCTGTTGAGGCTGTTGTGGGGAACCAGGGCGAGTTTGGCCTAAGTGCCACTCTAGACCGTTTCTTTGCATCTTGGAGAGAGCTTTCAGTTTTTCCACAAGAGGCAAGTCAGCGAGGCGAGACCTTAACGGCGACCCAAAGCCTGGTGAATGCGGTCCAAAGAATCGATGACACAATTGCCGATGCCCGCGAAGATGCGAATATTGAAATCGGTCGTGTTGTGGGTGAAGTGAATGTTCTAATCGCTGACGTAAGCCGTCTGAACCGTGAAATCGTCGAGAATGAGGCCTACGGTGAAGATGCCAATGAACTCAAAGACCAGCGCGATAACGCGGCCCGTGACCTCGGCGAGTTGATGGGGGCGACAACCACCTACGATGAAGATGGAAGCATCTCTATCCAGCTTGGTGGCGGTGTTAACTTGGTGCAGCGTGACACTACGATTCCACTTGAAGCGCGAAACCGCGATGATGACGGTGATGGCGTCGTGGATTCTCCTTTCTTTGACATTTGGACAAACAGTGGTGTCGACTTCAGTGTAAATGACCGACTTGGCGGAAAGCTTGCTGGCTTATTGCAGCTTCGCGACGTTGATTTAGCTGACCGTGAAAATGAGCTTGATGAATTTGCTTACGACCTTGTAAACGCGACGAATGCTGTTCACGAGGCCAACTTTGACCTCGATGGAAACGCTGGATCCAATTTATTTGATGCCATGACCGAGGTTTCGGGCGCAGCGGAAGCCATCACGATAAACGCAGATATCGAGGACGACGTTGACCTTTTGGCCGCGGCTGATTCAGCAGCAAATGCTCCAGGCAGCGGTGTTGGTGCATTGGCGATGGCACAGATTGAACAGGCCAATATCGCTAGCTCTGGGACACAGACGCTTTCAGAGTCGGCCAACTTACTTCAAACGAACTACCTTTTTAGTCTCCGTGAGGCACTGCATGCAGAGGAAGGGTCAGGGCAGCGTCTAGACCTGCTGGATCAGCTCCGAGAATCTCACAGTGGTGTATCAATTGAAGAAGAGATGATGAGTCTCAGTAAATATCAGCGGGCGTTTCAGGGTGCTTCCAAGGTGATGACTACGGTTGACCAAATGCTTCAAACCCTCATCGGGATGTAGGAGTCATAAATGCTACGAGTTACTGACAACATGATTTTCAACGCTCTCAACCAGAGCGTCATGGTCAATAAGGGTCGCCAAATGCAGGCTCAAGAGGCCGCTACACGTGCGATGGAAGGGACTGCTGACCCGCGTGATCCATTGGCCGTAAGCCGTGTAAACGTGCTTGAATCGACTCTTACGCGTTTAGATACGATGGGCCGCGTAGCATCGGTTGCCGAGCAGGAGCTTTCCGTAACAGAGTCGACAATTGCTGAGTCGGTGCAGGTCGTTAGCCGAATTCAAGAGCTTATGATTTCCTCAGCCAACGAAACGCTAAGCGAAAGCGACCGGATGGCCATCTCTTACGAGGTTACCGAACTCAAAGAACAGTTACTGAGTCTCGCCAATACGCAGGTATCGGGTAGTTTCGTTTTTGGCGGTTATAAGACGGGCAGCGAGCCGTTTACAGCAGCCGGCGTCTACCAGGGGGACAGTGGTCAACGTACGGTTGAAGTTGCACCAGGATTGACCGTTAAGATGAACATTCCGGGCGATGAGATTTTTTCACCTACTGGTGGTGAGAATATCTTTACAGTTTTGAGTGATTTTGAAACGAATCTGCAAAACAATGATCCTGATGCCATTCAGGATTCCATTGGAGCGATAGCCGATTCACACAAGCAATTGATAAACGCACAGAGCACCGCGGGCATTAACTTGAAAACAGTGTTGTCCGGTAAGGACCTAAGAACTGAGATCGAGGCCAACGTGCTGCAGCAGAAGGCAGCCGTGGTGGATGCAGATCCGCATGAGGCTTTCACCAATTTTACCGAGACTCAATACGGGCTCCAGGCCGCTCTGGCTCAGGCGCAAAAGATTATTTCCAGCCTCGATAGCGGTTTCCGGTAACCTTCTGGGATTTCATCCTCCCTTCAAGGTGTGCTAACGTTTTACCCTAAGGGGGACGAGCGCAGCGCTCGCGATTTATGGTTGAAGCATCTACTGAACTTCCATTGATATTACTCGCCGAAGACGACCATACCATCGCGTATGTGGTCCAGCGTGTGCTGGAAGACCAGCAACGCTTCAGGGTAACTTGGGTGAAAGATGGTGAGGCTGCTCTTGAGGCCGCTGAGGAAGAATGCCCGGCTTTATTCCTGCTTGATCTGATGATGCCACGTCGCAACGGTTTTGAGGTTTGCCGTCGTTTGCGCTCGGATGACCGGTTCAAAGATTTACCGATTTGTATCTTAACCGCCTTAACGGACCCACAGGCTCATCAAGCGGCATTAGATGCCGGAGCAAACTTACTCCTGCTTAAACCGTTTCGCTCTCAAGATTTGCGGGAGGCGGTTCGCGGCCTCTTGGATTCTGCCGGGGAATCGTCCGCTCCAGCGGCTCAAAGCCAGGTTGCGGCTTCTGCCGAATCGATTCCGCAGTTGTTGAAGTTGGTTGCGCACGACATGAGAGGACCTCTAACGATATTCAACAGTTCTCTAAGTTTTCTTGAATCCGCAACAGACCCAGCCGAGCGCCTTGAACTCTTTGAGTCATTGCAAGATGCCAGTCAGCGTCTGACTGAAATGGTGAGCGCCGTAGTAGGGGTAAGTGAACGTGAGGATTTGGATGACATGCCTCGTGATAAGCGTGTCGATATTTGTGCGCTGGCCCGGTCAATTGTAGCGGAATACGACGTGACTTTTCGTGCCCGAGAGGTTGAACTCGAGACTCAGATCCCTGATTTAGCCATAGAGTGCATTGGGAACGAACCTATGCTGCGCTGTGCCATAACCAATGCAGTGCTCAATGCGGCAGACTTTAGCCCTCTGGGCGGACGTGCCCGACTCTTGATTACGCGTGACCGAGGAGAATGCTCGATTCGTATTTCCGATGAGGGTCCGGGAATTAATCCTCAGGTCGTAGACCAGCTTTTCGAAACTACGAACTTGGTAACCCTCAAGGCGGACGGCGTTCGTGTTGGAAAAGGTCTTGGTTTGGTTTTGGTGAGGCGTATTTGCCATCTCCATCAAGGGTATGTCGATGTCCGAACCTCGGAAGTGGGCGGGACGGAACTTACCTTAAGTTTCCCGACCGCACAGTCACGAAGTGAGCAGGGCGTGGATTCCGGCTCTGGCGAACTCAGGGTTCCGATTAGAATCAGAATGGTCCTTAAAAAAGAAAACGTGAGTGTAGAAGTTTTCACTCAGGAGCTTGGCCGGATCAGCGCTCTCGTAGAGGCTGGCGGTGCCAATTTACATGGTGTTTTTGAGGTGAGATTGCCGGAATTCCCAACAGCTTTTGCAACAGGCAGGATTGTTGATGATGGCCGGGGCAGTAAAGAATTGGCTTGGGTTGAAGTGAACGCGGGCTTCAACGGTATGCTCGACCAGATCTACAGAACCGTTCCAGGTGCCAACCTCCTCACGTAAACGAACTTTTCGTCAATTCTCCGACAGTATTTAGCTCTAAACTGCAATTTGTCATGAATCTGTCGCAACCTTTATTTCCCCGGAAACCAAAAAAGCCTAATAAAAACAAGTGGCTAGGCTTCGGCTTGGATTTCCCCAAGGTTTGGCACGGTAGCTGCAACGTTATCTGTAGGAAATTAATCATTGGAGGTAGCTGTGACAGATTCAGCTCTAGCAAACCAGATTCAGAAAACCGAGGTTGACCCCAAGCAGCCTGACATTCAAAAGCTTCTAGAAGAGCTTGAAGGTAAGTTGCGGGGTGCCCTTAATGTTCTCAAACCAAGTGTCAACAGTATGTGTGACAACTTGCGCCAGGCCGCTGCAGATATTCGTAAAGATAAGGATGCCACAATGCTGTGGACCACTCTTAACGATATGCAGGTGTTTCTAAGCTTGGTTCAACAGATTTGTTCTTCAGTAGGAACTCAAGGTCCAAAGGTTGTCGCGTTTGACAATGCCCTCGGCGATGCGCTGGGTACATTGGAAACGGTCGTCGTGGACTCCGAGTCTCCGGACGAGGTTGCAGCCTTTATCGAGTCTACTTTGATCGTAGCCCTCGGTAAGTGGGATGCGGCAGAGGACGAATTGCGCGACATCGCGAAAGTTTAATTAAAAAAAAAGAACAAAGCATGGGGTGGTAAGCCGTATTATTCTGCTAACCCTCTGGAATAACTCCACCTTGTGGCTTTAAAGGTTTCTCAAAAAAATCCCTAAAGGTCTTCAGAGCATCGACGATGTTCTGGTGTCGACACAAAATGATTAGTTTGCCCTGGTGGGGTTGGGCTTACAGATTATGTCGACACAAATAAGGCGCATGCATGCGCCGAATAACTTTTTAGGAGAACCTTTATGGCAATTTCAGTTGTAACCAACGTAACTTCGTTACGTGCACAATCAAATTTAAACAAGACAACCCAAGCGATGGCAGGACACATCGAAAAGTTGTCTTCTGGACTTCGTATTAACAAGGCTGGTGATGACGCTGCAGGCAGCGCCATTAGCTCTCAGTTGACTGCTCAAGAGCAGGGATTGAAGCAAGCCAGTCGTAACGCCAACGATGGTGTTAGCCTTATTCAGACCGCTGAAGGCGCTTTGAATGAGATGACAGGTATGGTTCAGCGGATGCGTGAGTTAGCGGTGCAAGCCTCTAACGAAGGTACCATGGATGCTACCGAGCGTGGTTATCTCGACCAAGAATTCCAATTTCTTGAGTCAGAACTCGACCGCGTCGTTAATGTTACAGAATACAATGGTCAAAAGCTTGTTGATGGTAGCGTATCCGCCGGGGTTAGTTTCCAGGTTGGTATGAATAACACTGGTAATGATCGAATCTCTGTTTCGATTGCTAACAGTGGCTCTACTTCGCTCGGTCTTAACGACGAATTATTAACAAGCTCTACCGGTGCTCAGAAAGCAATTGCTGCTCTGGATACCGCGCTTCAAACAATTAACACCAGTCGGGGTACTTTGGGTGCAACCCAAAACCGATTGGAAGCTACTATGAGTAACTTGAGCATTATGCATGAAAATACTGCTTCAGCTAACTCTCGTATCAAGGACGTCGACGTCGCTGAAGAATCAGCAGCGTTTACACGTTCGCAAATCCTATCTCAGGCGGGAACGTCGATGTTGGCTCAGGCTAACTCGTTGCCGCAATCAGCATTGTCGCTGATTGGTTAAGAGTTAGGAATACCAACCCCACCGCCGAAATAGAGGGGTACCTTTGGGTACCCCTCGCTTTGGACGGGGACGGTATTTAGTGGGTGTGGGTGAGAGGAGGCGCCGATGGCGGGCGCGATTAGTTTTTCGGGTCTCGGAAGTGGGATGGATACCAAGTCCATTGTCGATGCCCTGGTAAATGTTGAAAGAGCGCCGATTAATGCGCTGAACAAGAAGAAGCAAAGCCTCTTCAAGCACCAACGTATTTATAAAGAAGTTGGTGACCTACTTAAAAATCTGAACACTGAATCAGAAACGTTAAAAACGAACAAAGATTTTTTCGTATACAAATCGTCCTCATCAAACACTGATTCCCTGAAAGTTAGCGCCGGTGGTGACGCAATTCCGGGTGCTTACGACCTCTACATCGAATCCTTGGCTTCGGCCCAACGTGATTATTCAACGACTCACTCTTCAAAAACCGCTGCTTTAGGCATAGCGGGTACATTCACCATTAAAGTTGCAGAAGGAACCGCCGATGCTACTTCTGTGGATGTAACAGTATCAACAGATATGACTTTAAGTACGTTGGCGAGCGCTATCAACAGTGCATCGGCTGGCGTGACCGCGGGGATTATGTTCGATGGAACGAATTACCGAATGCAGGTCTCTGGTGAGTCAACAGGGGCGTCAAACGCTGTTACCTATGCATACTCAAGCACTACGGGTGATATTCAAACAGCACTGAGTCTCTCCACGGTGAAGAGCTCGTCCGACGCGACCATCTTTATTGACCCTTCCTATACAAACGGTGTGCCTACCGTAGATGGAAGTGGCGACCCTACCACGGGCTTTAAGGTATCGCGAAACAGCAATACGATTACTGATCTATTGCCAGGTATTAATCTCGATTTGACGTCTACGGGCCAATCCACTGTTGAGATCAAGCAGGATGAAGATGGCATCGTCAACGTGGTTGAGAGCTTGCTCGATAAATACAACAGAATTGCCTATCGGTTAACGGATGAGCTGAGCTTCAAAGGTTATCGCGATCCAGGACGTCTGCAGGGTGATATGACTTTGCGTTCATTGCAGTCAGACTTATCGGCACTGGTGGGCAGTCCTGTAGAAAGCCACGGCGGAACCTATAATTCTTTCCCAGTAGTGGGAATCAAGAGTGGTGAAAAAGGTAATCTCGTTCTCGAACGTGATGATTTCCTAGAAGCACTGCGGGAAAAGCCGGCCGAAGTAGCAAAGCTTTTTGTTACCGATTCAGATGCCGGTACCACGGGCATGGCTGACCAATTCGAACAACTTGTTGATAATTACACTCTACTTGGTGAGGGTTCGCTGTGGGTGAAAGATGACAGTATTTCGAAGCAAACCAAGAATATAGATACACGAATAACTACGCTCGAAGGTCGGCTAGATGCATACCGGGAGAGACTTAATAGGCAGTTTTTGCAAATGGAATCGATGGTTCTAAAAATGAATTCACAACAACAATACCTTTCTGCTCTTGGGGCGACATCGACCAATCAAGCTAAGTAGGGTTAACAGTGGAGGACCGTAATGTACGGCGCAAACCTAAATCGTTATAAGAAAAATAAAGTACTGCTATCAGATCCAGGTGAAATCCTGCTCGCTCTTTATGACGGGGCAATTAAGTTTTGTAAGCAAGCCAGAATAGCAATCGAGACTAATAATCCGGCTCAAAAGGGTCAGAAAATTGGTAGCGTCATGGCAATTCTTACAGAACTCTCGGCAACCTTGGACCACGACCGGGCACCGGAGCTGTGTGAAAATCTGGCACGCTTGTATGACTATCTCATCGACCGTCTTCAGGTTGCGAGTAGCGAAATGGACCTTGGTTCGCTGGATGAAGTGACGACCCACCTTGAAAAGCTGCGCGAAACTTGGGGTGAGGCTGTTAGAGTTTCACGTGAAGAGAGTGGCGATGCCGGCTTGCAGGCGAGTGGAAGATAATGACGGATTATCGCCATGAACTTCGAGAGATCTTGGATGGTCTTCTGGCCATTCCAGTTCCCTCAGAAGTTAATATGGAGAATTGGTCTCAGTTTCTAGAGGACCGCCAAGAACTGATTGATGAGATTGAGTTTTTGGTTGATTCCGCTCCAACGCTGGTTCGCGCGTTGTTGATAAGCGAATTTTCCGAGGATTTGAATGAAGCACTCGGGCGTGTTGAGTATGGCTTTACCCAGCTTAAGCTTGAAATGAGCTCGGTCCGCATGGAAATGGAAACGGCCCGAAAGAGCGCCGTCCTGATCCAGCATACCAAAAAATCAAGACCTGAACCCGGTGCCTTGCTGGGTGTCGCTTAAGGCGACCTGTCTAATACGGCTTCTTTTTCTTTCCTCCTCCAGCATAGGGTTGCCGTTTTGCGGCCGTCATGGCATCGATTGCTCATGCGAGCACTTCATTTTCTAACAGTCCTATTGACCTTCCTATTTGGTTTATCTTCCGCGTCCGCAAACGACGTCGAGGTGACGGTGATGAACAAGGTTCTTCACGGCCAGGATAAACCGTCGATCACACTCACTTTCAATAAGGCGGTTCGCGACGCAACAGTCGAATTGAAGGGTATAGGGTCACGCACTCAGCGCTATAAAATTGGTAAGAAGAGAGCGGGGCGAAGCTTTAAGGCAACAATCGATGCGCCGGTAGGCCAGTATGAGGTTCGAGGTAATCTAAGTGTTGTATTTACTGATGGCGCCACCGGTGAGATGCCTCTTCAGTTTGCGGTTGTCGTAGCAGCACCCATGACCATTGAAGTACCTCACGACCGAATCTTTCAGACAGAAGGGCGTGTGGAAGTTCTACTCAATAGGCCCGCCAACTACTGCGATGCGAACGTTCTTTATGAGAATGGTGCGCGGGTTCAGGAACGCACAGTCTTTGAAGGAGCGCAAACCGGAGATTGGTTGAGTGTGCGCTGGCCGATTCCTAAGGCAATGGCCGGACAAGACCATGTGGTTATGAAAATTAAGCTGAATTGCTTTGACGTTGATTATTTTTCCAATGGTATTGAGTTAAGCCCTTGGTGGCTTGAGATTCCCCATGACGATGTTATTTTTTCATCGGGTAGCTCGCTTATTGAGGATGGCGAACGAGCCAAGATAGATGATGTCTTGCCTGAAATTCAAAGTGCTATCGATAAGTTTGGCAAGTTGATTCCACTGGCGCTCTATATCAGTGGCCATACCGATACGGTTGGTGACGCTGGAGCTAATAAAAAGTTAGCACGTCAAAGAGCACAGGCAATTGCTGGCTACTTACAGGCGAATGGTATCCGGGTAAGCCTCCATTATCGTGGTACGGGAGAGACGGAGCTTGCTGTGGAGACGGGCGATAATGTTGATGAGCCGCGCAACCGGCGGGCACGATACATTCTATCCAACGGCGCTCCAGATCGTCATAGCTGGAAGCAGCTTTAGAATACGCCCAAGAGCTTCGCAGCCGATGCCATCACTGCCACAATCAAAAAACGACGAACCCATATTTCGCCCTTATCAAGGGCGAATGAAGCGGCCATCCAAGCTCCGAGGGCTTGCCCAACGGCGAGTGCCAAAGCGGCGTAAAGATGAATTCGGTTGGCTTGCCAGAAAAAGCCCAGAACAAACGGTGTGTAAGCACCAACCAGAATGACTTTGAGGATATTCGCTTTCACGAGGTCCATGCCGCCAATAAAAGTGATACCCGCAATCATGAGGTAACCAACGCCGGCTTGGATAGCGCCGCCGTAGAGCCCAATGATAAAAAACGCAATAAAGCGAATTGGCCGCGGTACCGGTTTGGCGTGCTTCTTGTTCGATTTGGGTTTGAAGATGGCCATGACCACCGCGCCGATGATTGCAAAGCTTAAAAAACGAGTGGTTTCTTGATGGCTGGCATGCGACGCGTAGTGAGCACCAATTAAGGCTCCAAGTGTGCACGGCAAAGCGTAGGGGAGGACCTGTTTCCAGTCGATGGCGCCTTTTTGTTGGTAACGGCTTATGGCGGTGATGTTTTGAACCAAGATGGCAAGCCGGGCAGTTCCATTGGCTACCCCTGCTTCGAGCCCCATAAAAATAGCCATCGGCATCGTAAGCAGTGAGCCACCACCGGCGAGTATATTGATCCAGCCAGCGGCGAAACCTGTAAGAGCCAGAACTAGAAAGTCGAGAAGCCCGAGTACACTGGTGTCCATTTTCCTGTGATGCGGGTGTGCGCGCCGAAAGTCAAGAACTGCGTGCTCCTATCGAATTTCAACGTTCAGGTGACTCAGCAAGTCGTCCTTGATACGACAGAATCAATGGAAGTCGCACACCAATGGATTCGCCTGCGTGGCCGTAGACTCTTGAGCCTGGTCTCGATGGTCGGTGGGCTCTTTCTGCTGATCTATAAAGTCATCCATCGTTTAATCAAAAGGCGCATCGATCTCGGTGAATTTTGGCGTGCTTGTCTTGGGTTTGGTGAACAGTCCATTCCTATCATGATGATGGCGTCGGCATTTACGGGGATGATTTTAGTGCTGCAAGGTGCCGTCTACGTTGAAAAGTATGGCATGCGAAGTTTTGTGGGTTGGTATGTAAGCTTGGCAACGGTGAAGGAAGTAGGGCCGATTCTAATCGCACTTATGTTCAGTGGCCGAGTGGGAGCCAAGAACACCTCGGAGCTAGCTTCGATGAAAGTTGGCGAGCAAATGGATGCGTTACGTGTCTTGGCGCTCGATGTCTATGAGCTGCTGATTGTGCCGAGAGTTGTGGCCATGGTTCTTGCTATGGCTTGCCTGGTGGTACTGGGCGACTTCATGGCCTTGGTTGCGGCCGCTGGTGTGGCGGATGTTCTCTTGGGGATCGATTACCTTACCTTTTACTCAAGTATGGTCTCAAAGTTACAAGTCAGCGATGTCCTCTTAGGGGTCGCGAAGACCGTTTGTTTCGGGGGCCTTATCGCAGTTGTATCCAGTTATTGTGGACTCAATGCCGAACGCGGTGCTCAGGGCGTGGGGCGTGCGGTCAATCAGCAGGTGGTTGGGTCAGCGGTTGCCATCTTTTTAGTGGACTGCATGATTGCATTAGGCGGGAGGCTGCTATGAACCAGTGGCTCCGAGCCGTAGGGCGAACGTCGCTCGATGTTTACCGAGATACGCTTTCTGTCTGGGCTCTTTTTGTGCGTGTTTGTTTACGCTTTCGGGTTACTGAGCCGCGTCTTATTTTGCGACAAGCCTATGAGGCAGGGAATCAGAGTTTGCCTTTTGTTTTATTAACGCTGGGTTTTACTGGGGCCATCATGGTGGTTGAGGCTTGTGTGCAGGGGCAGAAGATTCTGGGCGACCTTTCTATGATTGGTCCGGCGTTTATGAAGCTGTTGGTGCGCGAGTTTGCGCCCACGATATCCGCACTGATGTTGGCCGCTCGATATGGAGCGGGAACTGCCGCGGAAATTGGAACCATGAAAATCAGTGAGCAGGTTGACGCACTTCGGCTGGCTGGAGCTGACGCGCTAACTTACCTGGCCTGCCCGAGGATCCTCGGCGGCACCATCGCGGGCGTGGGCTTAGGCATTTGCGGCGCATGGATAGGGTTTACGTGCGGCGGTTTAGTGGCGCATGGTTTGTTCGATATTGGTATCATGACTTATTTCGATTACGGACAGGTTGGGCTCAACGACGTTTTACTGGGTGTTATCAAATGCGCTTGCTTTGGTTTTGCTGTCCCTTTGATGGCGGTCTTCGCTGGCTTGGGAGCATCGGGCGGTGCACCTGGGGTGGGAAGAGCCACGACTTATGCAGTGATTGGCGGCTCGGTGGCAGTTTTGGCATTGGATTTCCTTCTGGGCCTCTTGGGCTTTTGGCTGCTGCCATGATGCCAGCGCCCATTATATCTTTTCGTAATGTCCATAAGGCATTCGGTGCGCAGAAGGTTCTCGATGGAGTAAGTGTGGATATTTCCGCGGGAAGCGTGCATTTTATTATGGGACGAAGCGGCGCCGGAAAGAGTGTGCTCACCCGTCAGGTGGTCGGGCTCCTGCGGCCAGATGCTGGGGAAGTCTGGGTCGATGGCAGTGAGGTCTCGAGGTTTAACGAGGCTCAATTCATGCCCGTACGTCGAAAGTGCCAGATGATTTTTCAGCACGCGACTTTATTCGAGGCCATGTCTGTGTTGGAAAATGTGGCGATGCCAATTCGGAAGCGAACCGGGCTGAGTGCCTCCGAGGCCGAAGAAAAGGCGGTGGCCTCTTTGCGGAAAGTTCATGTTCAAGACGTCATGAAGCGAATGCCAACCGAACTCGGGGCAGGGGTTAAGAAACGCGTGGCGATAGCTCGTGCGATCGCGCTTGAACCTCAAATCATGCTTTACGATGAGCCAACAACCAGTTTGGACCCGGTGGCCGCAAGACGCACGGACCGTCTGATTCGTGAGATGTCTGAAGAGCTGGGCATCACGTCGATGGTGGTTAGTCACGATTTAAAGAGCTTAGAGTCCATTGCCGATAAGGTCACTTTTCTGGATGCGGGGCAGGTAGCATATGAGGGCACGGCTAAGAATATGCTTGAGTCTCAGGAGCCGGCCCTAAAAAGCTTTGTCGGAGACCCGGCCAAGCGATGGAGACCCAACCCCTGAGCTTGAGTGAAAGATTTTGACATGGTAATTCATTCTTTGACTTGTTGTTGAGGATCGCCATGGCTGACTCGAATATAGAACTGCGCGTAGGCATGTTTGTCGTTGTTTCGGCACTGCTTCTCGGTGGCTTCTTGGTTTTGCTCACGGGCTCTGAGCTTGGCTCACAAAAAACATACTACGTCGATTTTGGTTACTCAGGTGGGCTCCAAATGGGAGCTCCCGTCAAACTAAGCGGCATCAAACTTGGTAAAATAACCGCTATGGAGTTGATTCACCGGGCCGATGGACCTGCCGCCGCGGTGGCATCCAAGGCTGGGCTCGGTCAGCGCTCACCGGCAACAGTCCGGGCACGTGTAAGTTTAGGCGAGCAGGCCGACGGACTCGTCACGGAAGGAGCCAGGGTTCTTGTTGGAATGCAGGGGCTGATTGGTGAACCGTACCTTGAACTCGAGCCAGGGCCTCGTGACGCGCCTCTGCTGCCCGAAGGCACCGCCATTCGGGGTGTGGATGCCATCCGCGCTCATGTGATGTCCCTACAAATTTCAGCGCTTTTAGAGGTGGTGACTGAATTTATCGGAGAAGGTGGGCCCGATGGTGTCGGTAGTCTGGGTACAGCCATTGGTAATTTGGTGCGCCGACTCGATGTTTTGGTAGCTGACCGCGAGGATGAAATTGGTGGAATGCTTACCGATCTGGCTCGCAGCGCGAGGAATTTCAAGGAATTGAGTGAATCTGCGGCTTCGGTGATGACCCGAGAACGGCTAAATGACGTGTTTTCGAGCGGTTCCGCCACTTTATCGGTCGTTAAACAGGAATTACCCGTGATCCTCACTCAAGCCCGTGATACGCTCCGCACCGTGCAAAAGGTCGTAGACCGAGCTGAGGGCTCATTGAGTGACGAGACCATCACGACGATGGTCAAAGACATCCAAAACGCGACCTCAAGACTGGATGCGATGACGCAAGACGGTCAAGCATTGCTTGGCATGATCCAACGAGGCGAAGGCACCGTTGGAGGGTTTGTTCAAGATCCTCAAGTTTATGACGACTTGAAGGAATTGATGCGAGACTTAAAGCGTCATCCTTGGAAAATGTTGTGGAGGGACTAGCCGGTGGCAGTTTCGAGTATATTGACCAAAATGATTGGTCAGAGTTCCGACCCCTTGGTTATCGAGGTCGAAAGAGGGCAGATTCGGCGATTCGCGCAAGCGATCGGTGAAACAAACCCAATCCATTATGACGAAGATGCGGCGAAGTCAGCAGGCTTCCCAGGCATTGTTGCAAGCTGTACCTATGCGTCGGCGATACATTGCTTCGATGATTTTTATGACGAGGTGGGTATCAACCCGCATGCTGTCATGCATCAAGAAGAAGAGTACGAGTATTTTAAGCCCATTTTTGCGGGTGACATACTTAGCGTGGTTCATACGGTATCCAATGTCTATGACAAGCAGGTGCCAAATGGGCAGCTGGTTTTTATCGTCATCGAATCGCGCGGCAACGACAAGCGTGGCAAGACTGTATTTAAGTCCCGCCGTGTTTTGGTCGAGTTGCGAAAGTAGGGAGCAGTAAGCATGGCTAAAAAGCTTGATTTCGAAGGCGCTGACTCGGGTACTCCAATTGAGGGCGTTTCAATTACCGCGCTAAGTCGCGTGACCTTGGCCCGCTTTGCGGGTGCCAGTGACGACTACAATGCGATTCACTTAGACGACAAGGTTGCCAAGGCGTCCGGTAAAGCGTCGGTTTATGCACCGAGTACGTTGGTGATGGCCTACATTGGGCGTATGGTTCAAGCCTCATTGACGGGCGCTTCGCTGCGACGGTATGGGCTTCGGCTTATGAAGTTGTTGTGGCCCGGTGATGTCCTGACCTGCCGCGGCGTGATTGTTGAGACACGCAAGGAAAACAGCGAGTACTTGGTCGACATGGATGTTTGGGCTGACAATCAACGTGGCGAGACTGTAGCTAAAGGCCGGGTGCTGGCGGTGGTTCCTAAAGACGAAGAATCGACTTTGACCAAAGCCTCGGCGGCGACCGGTTTAGTTTACCAAGTGGCTGTGGGTTACGGACCTAGCGGTAAGAAGCTGGCGAAGAAAAAAGTGGCCAAGAAGAAAGTCACGAAGAAAAAGACTTCTAAAAAGACCGCCTAATTTGCTCCTCAACCTGTCTTGGTGAGGGCTTCCCTATACAATTGATTAAATTGCGTCATCGTTTTATCGGTTATCCGTAGACGTTTATGAAAAGACGGAAGAGGGCTCTCGAGAGCCCTTCGTTAATCAGCGTTTACGTTTCTTACGGGCAGCTCGTCCCGCTTTACGCTTTGCTTTTGCTTTTTGCTTTTGCTGAGCACTGCGCTGAGTGCGGCCAGCAGCGGGGGCGCCACCTGGTGCACGCATACCCATTTGGGCCTGCATCTGAGCGATTTGCTCCGGTGTGATACCGGCAGGCATTCCAGGCATTCCGCCTGGCATCCCAGGCATACCACCACCTGGCATTCCCGCAGGCATTCCCGGCATACCACCACCCGGCATTCCTGGCATCCCGCCACCGAGGAGATCCTCAAGTCCGGAGTTTGCCATGCCTTTCATTTTACGCATCTGCCCAAGTTGCTTCATACCGGGTAGGTTCCCGAGAAGTCCTGGGGATGATGCCAAGTTGGCCATCATTCCATGCATCATTGAGAAGCGCTGAACGAGATCCTGAACTTGCTCGGGCTTGCGGCCAGAACCTTTCGCGATTCGGGTGGCTCGGCTCTTATCGATGATTTTTGGGTCGTCACGTTCGGCTTGGGTCATGGATTGAATCATGGATTCCATGATCTTAAACGCATTGTCATCAATCTTAGCGCCGTCTGGAAGGGCATCTCCGAAGATAGGGAACTTTTCATAGATTTCAGAAAGTGATCCAACCTTTTGAATCATCTTGATTTGCGACAGGAAATCTTGGAGCGTGAATTGCCCGCTAAGCATCTTCTTAGCGTCTTTTTCAGCTTGTTTCTCGTCGACGACTTCCTCGAAGTCTTTCATCAAGCCAACGATGTCGCCCATTCCGAGGATTCGTGAAGCCAGTCCCTCAGCCCGAAACTCTTCGAGCTTGTCCATGCCTTCGCCCATACCAAGAAACTTGATAGGCTTGCCGGTGATCTCTTTGATAGACAGTGCGGCACCGCCACGAGCGTCACCATCGAGCTTCGTCATAATGAAGCCCGTGAGGTCTAGCCGGCGGTTAAATTCGGATGCAGTTCGGACGGTGTCTTGTCCAGCCATGGCATCGCAAACGAGGAAAACGTTGTCGGGGTTGGTGCGTTGCTTGATCTCGTCAAGCTCTTGCATCATCGCTTCATCAACTGCCAGGCGTCCGGCGGTATCAAAAATAACAACGTCGCGTTTTTTCTTCTTCGCTTCGCGTAATGCGTCCTGACAAAGCTGAGGCGGTGATAGACCTTCTTTAGCATAAACAGGTACACCGAGTTGCTCACCGAGAACCTTAAGCTGCTCCACGGCGGCAGGGCGGTAAACATCGGCCGCTACCAAGAGCGGCTTACGCTTGTTGGCCAGAAGATATTTAGCGAGCTTACCCGTGGTGGTCGTTTTACCAGTACCTTGAAGGCCCACCATCATAATCGTGGTGAAAGGGCGGCGATAAACAATAGGAGCCGACTCGTGGGGGCCCATCAACTTCTCGAGCTCGTGCTGGCAAATGAGGATAAAGTGCTCGCCTGGCGTTGCACTTACCTTCTTCTTGCCCTTGCTCGTTTCGAGCTGAACAACTTCACCGATCGCACGCTCTTTGACTCGTTTGAGAAAGGTGCGAACCACACCGATTTCAACATCGGCCTCGAGGAGGGAGACGCGGATCTCGCGCACTGCCTCGTTGATATTTGCTTCGGTAAGCTCGGTTTTGCCTGTGAGGGCAGCTTTCGCGCTCTTAAAACCTTTGGAGACAATCTCCAGCATTGAAAAGCTCCTCTTTCCAGTCGTCTAGGACGGGCTTCATATGCTTCCACGGGCCTTCTGTAAAGCGAGCGATACAGGTAACACCCTCCGAAGCGGGCAATTTTGTGTGAATCGACCTAATGGTCGTTTGACGGACGTACACAGGGACACTATGACACGGTGTGGCGATGCGTCTTCGGATTGCCAAGGAGGTTGCTGACTGTGGGTGTCTTGGAGGAAATTATTGAACGAAAACGCCAGGATTTGGCGTTGGCGCGGCAACGGATGCCCGATGCCTTAATGGTTGAACTGGCCAAGACGGGAAGCCCCATTAAAGGATTCTCAGATGCGCTGAAGGCGGCCCAAGGTCCTGGAATTATTGCTGAAATCAAAAGGGCGTCGCCGTCAAAAGGCGTGCTGAGGCCCGGGGATAAGCCCGGCGACTGGGACCCTCTTGCTTTGGCCCGGGCGTACGCCTCAGCTGGCGCGGCGGCTCTCTCGGTATTAACCGACATTCACTCGTTTTGGGGGGATCCGGGATTGGTTGAGGCCTGCAAACAAGCAACCGGACTGCCCGTGATCAGAAAAGATTTCATTATTGATCCTTGGCAAGTGGATGAAAGTCGCCATTTGGGCGCCGACGCTCTTCTTTTAATGGTTCGCTGCCATTCCCGGGAAACTCTAAGTGCCTGTTATGCAAGAACCCGTGAGCTTGGGATGGACGCTTTGGTTGAAGTCCACGAGCCCGAGGAACTTGAGATGGCATTGGAACTCGAGGGTGCAGTGATTGGCGTGAACCATCGCAATCTATCGACACTGGTGCTGGACCCGAGCCGTGCGCTCGATTTACGCAGTGAGATCCCTTCGGATCGCGTAGCGGTCGCTGAAAGTGGTATTTCCACTCCCGAACGATTAGGTGAGTTATGGAACGGCGGATTCCGCTCGTTTCTGATTGGGGGGCATATTGCTGCCTCCGATAACCCAGAAGCAGAGCTTTTGCGATTGATGGCCGGTGCGGATGAAGCTTAGGAAGCCATGGATAAAGGTCTGCGGGATTACCTGCGAAGAAGACCTCGAGGTATTGATCAAAGCGGGAGCAACTGCCGTTGGAATCAATCTATGGGCGAAGAGTCCTCGCAGTGTCACGGCCCAAAGGGCGCTGTCTTTGACCAAGTTAGCTGCGAATAGAATAGAAACGGTCTGGGTTACGGTGGATATGCCGTTGGCTGAACTCAAGGCCTTGGTTGAACAAGGCAATCCAAATTGGGTTCAACTCCATGGTGAACAACCTGCTTCCTACATCGAGGCCCTGGGTCCCCGAGCGTTTTATGCGGTGGGGATTCAAAACGAAGACCATGTTCAAACGGCGTTGCAGGCATCCGGCCCATTTATCTTGGTCGATGCAAGGGACGAAGTTCAAAAGGGTGGTACGGGCAAGTTGGCTCCGCTGGCACTTGCGCAACGCGTGAGTGATGCCCGGGAAATGGTCCTTGCAGGTGGCCTGAATCCCGATAATGTGGGTACTCGGATTGCATCAGTGAGGCCGGCGGGCGTAGATACAGCTTCCGGGGTAGAGTCGTCCCCAGGGCGTAAGGACCCGGTCAAAGTTCGATTATTTTGTGAGCAGGCGCGGCTAGCGTTTGCCCAACTATGAGTTAGGGTAGATTATGTTTGAAGTAGTAGCAGATAGACCTGATGAAAATGGCCGTTACGGCGAGTTTGGTGGACGGTTTGTTCCGGAAATCCTGATGCCCGCAATTTTACAGCTGGAAGAGGCTTACACTGAGGCGAGGTCTGATCCGGAATTCGCAAAACAGTACATGGACCTCTTGAATAAATTAGTGGGCCGTCCGAGTCTTCTCACTTACGCAAGCCGTTTGTCTGAAGAGTATGGCGCCAAAATTTATTTGAAGCGAGAGGACCTCAACCACACGGGTGCTCATAAGATTAATCAAACACTTGGCCAGGCGCTCCTATGTGAGCGGATGGGTAAGAAACGGATTATTGCCGAGACAGGTGCGGGGCAGCATGGCGTTGCAACGGCCACAGCTTGTGCAATCTTTGGTTTAGAGTGCATCGTTTATATGGGCTCGGAAGATATCCGGCGCCAAGCTTTGAACGTAGAGCGAATGCGTATGTTGGGCGCCAAGGTTGTGTCTGTCGAAACGGGAACTTGCACCCTTAAGGATGCAATGAACGAAGCCATGCGCGATTGGGTGTCCAATGTTGATACGACCCATTATTTGGTTGGTTCAGCGGCGGGACCACACCCTTATCCAATGATGGTTCGTGATCTGCAAGCAATCATAGGCGAGGAAGCACGTCAGCAAATGATTGACCAGCATGGCTCCTTGCCTGATTTTGTAACGGCGTGCGTCGGCGGCGGTTCAAACGCTATCGGTTTGTTTCATAGTTTCGTTAAGGACGAAGCAGTGAAGCTTGTTGGTGCAGAAGCGGCGGGTCATGGACTCGATACTGTCGACCATTCAGCTTCTCTCACAAAGGGACAGCTTGGAATTCTGCACGGGTCAAGAACACTGGTGCTGCAGGCCAATGAAGGTCAGGTTGCGCCGCCGCATTCAGTGGCAGCCGGGTTAGATTATCCTGCAGTTGGACCTGAGCACTGCTGGCTTCAAAAGACGGGTCGAGCCTCTTACGTTGGTATTGACGATGATGAGGCTGTGGCCGCTCTAAAAATCTTGGCCCGAACAGAAGGTATCATCTGTGCGTTGGAGACGGCTCATGCAGTTGCATGTGCTATTAACCTAGCGAAGGAAAACCCGGGTTCATCCATTTTGGTCGGTATCTCGGGGCGCGGTGATAAGGATATGATGGAACTTCGACGTTTCCTAAGTGAGAAAGAGGACCAAGCCGATGAGTAGGTTAAAACCAACATTTGCTCGCTTAAAGGCAGAGAATCGCAAGGCGCTGGTTATTTATATGACTGCTTGTGACCCCGACTTGGAAACTTCTGTAGCAGCAGCGAAGGCCTGTATTGATGGCGGAGCCGATATTCTAGAGGTGGGTGTACCATTTTCAGATCCATTGGCCGACGGCCCAGTGATTCAACGGGCAATGATTCGTGCGCTTGAAGGCGGTGCAACTTTCGAGAAGTCATTGGAGTTGGTTCGCCAAGTTCGTGCTTACAATGCCGATATTCCGATTGTTTTGTTTGGCTACAGCAACCCCTTTTTATGGCCGGGGTTTGAGAAGTCGTGCGACATGGCTAAAGACGCTGGGGCGGATGGCTTTTTGGTTGTGGACTTGCCACCGGAAGAAGCTGGCGAGTGCCGTGACGCGGTACATAAGCGCGACATGGATTGGATAAGTCTAATTGCTCCAAGTTCGGGAGACGTCCGGGCCAAGAATATTGCATCTCAGGCGACCGGTTTTCTCTATATGATTTCGATGCTGGGTGTAACCGGCGGTGCGCTGAAGAGTACTGCTGGGGCAGAGGCAATGATTGCCGCAGCAAAATCAGTGAGCGACTTACCGTGCTGCTTGGGCTTTGGGGTACGTGACGCCACCAGTGCTGCTGCGGCTGCTCGAATTGCTGATGGGGTGGTCGTTGGTTCAGCTGTTGTGAAGGAGTTAGAAGCGGGTATGGCTTCTGGCGATGGTCCCAAGAGGGTTCTTGAGCTGGTTCGTAAATTGCGAGCCGGTGTCGACTCCGTTCAAGCGTAACGAGACAATAGAAAAATATGACAAATATCGATAGTGCTGCAAAACGCGACAAACCGAAGAGGGGAATCGTTCTGGCCGGCGGGGGTGCCCGCGGCGCCTACGAGGTTGGTGTCCTTTCCTACATCTGTCAGGAATTACCTCGCGGTCTTATTAAACCAGGGGATATCAATATTATATGTGGTAGTTCTGTAGGAGCTATTCATGCTTGTTTTTTGGCTGGCTCGGCCCACATTGATGGTTTTGATATTGAGCGACTCGTAGACTCTTGGCGCGAAATGCGAATCGAGAACATGCTCAAGCTACGTGCTCGGGACATGGTAAAGTTGCCATTCGAGTTCAAGAAGCTTTTCAGTGGAAGCCCTCAACGCAAGGGTCTATTGCTTAATTCCCGCGCTCTCCAAGATCTCGTCGTTCGAGATATGCCGTGGGCGCAGGTTCGATACAATGTGCGATCCAGCGTGGTTGAGGCACTGGCCTTAAGTGCAACCCATGTCAAAAGTGGTAAGTCGACGATTTTTGTCGACCGGGCCGATGGTGGTTTACCATCGTGGTCTCGTGATCCAAGGACGATTGCGACCGCTACGCGAATCACGCCGCAGCATGCATTGGCATCCGCAGCGATCCCGATTTTGTTCCCAGCAATTAATATCAATGGTTCCTACTACTGCGATGGCGGTGTCCGGCAGAATACACCGTTATCCCCGGCGCTGCGTTTAGGCGCTGATAGAGTTTTGGTGGTCGGTCTTCGCGGTGAAGATCCGCCGACTCAGCCGCTTGAGCATATGGAAGGCGGCAGTGAATCTTACCCAGGCCCAATGTTTTTGATGGGTAAGATGGCCGACAGTATCATGCTTGACCGGCTTGAGTACGACCTTAAGCGCCTGGAGGGCTTCAATATGCTCTTACAGGATGGCCAGAGGGTCTATGGCGACTCGTTCGTGGACCAAATCAATACATCGGCCGTGAAGATGCGCGGCGCCCGATATCGCGAAGTTGGTACAGTGGTGATTCGGCCTTCGAGAGATTTGGGTGCGATGGCTCACGAGTTTATCGATGTCTTTACGGAGAAACTCGGAGGCGTCTCTGGTTTACTCTTCGACTTCATGTCTGATGCAGAGGCACTCGGGGAATCGGATTTACTGAGCTATTTGATGTTTGATGGCCGGCTCGCTACGGCTATGATTGAACTCGGTAAAGCAGATGCGGACGCTTCCCGCAAAGAGTTGATTGAGTTCTTCAAAGACTGATTCATCCTAAACAGTTGAAGTGGGCCAGCTGGGCCATGCGCTGCGAGTAAGCGGTGTTTTTATTGATGAGTGAGGATTCAATGGCTTTAAGAGCATGGGTTACGGGGGGCAGCCGAGGCATTGGATGCGCAATAGCATTGCAGCTGGCCGATGACGGGTACGATGTTACCATTACCTACCAAAGCAACAAAGAGAAGGCAGATGCGGTTGTCGCCATGATTCAAGGCAAGGGTCAGGCAGCTCGAGCCGTGGCCTTTAACGTGGGTGATGCTGAAGAAGCCGATGCCGCCGTGAAGGACATGCTTGAGGAAGACGGCGTGCCGCATGTTCTCGTCAATAACGCAGGTGTTACACGCGATGGGCTTTTTGCTCGAATGAAACGAAGCGGTTGGCAGGACGTGATCGACGTGAACCTCGGTGGGTTCTTTGCGCTTACCCAGCCAGTGATTCGCAAAATGCTAAAAGAGAGAGCAGGTCGCATTATTAATATAACGTCCGTTTCAGGAGAACGCGGGAATCCTGGTCAGGTAAATTATGCAGCCAGTAAGGCTGGGATAATCGGCGCCACGAAGGCCTTGGCACTGGAAGTTGCAAAGCGCGGAATTACTGTGAATGCGGTGTCGCCCGGTTTTATCGATACAGATATGTCTAAAGGGATCGACGCTGATGAAATGGCGAAAATGATTCCTGCGGGTCGCCTCGGGACGCCGGAAGATGTAGCCAGTGTGGTTTCTTTTCTCGCTTCAGCTGGCGCAGGCTATGTTACTGGGCAGGTTATTGGTGTAAACGGGGGCCTGTACACCTAAGTCCGGTGTTGGGAACCGATATGAAGCTGCCACTACCCGAAGATATTTTGCCGCACAGAGCGCCTATGCTCTTGCTTGATGAGGTCATTGAGGTAACACCCGAACGCGCCGTGGCCACTCGCATATTTAATTCCGATGAAGAGTTCTTTAAGGGTCATTTCCCTGGTGACCCGATTGTGCCGGGTGTCTATCTTGTCGAGGCCATGGCTCAGCTCATGGCCTATACGCAACTCTATCAATACGGCCCCCACAAAATGCTCCTGGCTGGAATCAAAAGTGCCAAATTTCGAAAGCCAGTTCTACCAGACGAGAAGGTCACGTTTGTGTTGGATGTGCTGGGAAAAAAGATGGGCATCTATAAAGCTCAATGCGAAGCATGGGTGGATGAAAAGAAGGTGGCTGAAGCCGAGCTTTCCGGTTCTCTACAACCCATTGACCAGGATTAGGAGCTTAGGGTGACACCCAAAAATATTACAACTGAGCTTTGCAAAAGGCTCGATGGCCTTAGGTTTGCTGAACCCGTTACGCATGTCTACAATCCGTTGGTTTATGCGCGCCAATCCCACAATAAATACCTTACGCGCTACGGTAAGGGTAAGAAACGCTATTTGATGCTTGGCATGAATCCCGGTCCGTGGGGAATGGCGCAGACAGGTGTTCCTTTTGGCGAAGTGAGCATAGCCCGAGATTGGATGGGGCTGGCTGCAAAAGTGGGCAAGCCTCAACATGAGCACCCTAAACGCATCGTGCAGGGTTTTGATTGCACGCGCAGTGAAGTCAGTGGTGCGCGGCTTTGGGGCTGGGCAAAAGAGCGTTTTGGGACGGCCGATAAGTTTTTCGAATCGTTTATGGTGGTGAATTATTGTCCGCTTGTTTTTATGGAGGAGAGTGGCAAAAACCGAACCCCTGATAAGCTTCCAGCCAGCGAAATACAGCCGGTGAATGAGGCTTGTGATTGGGCCCTGACTGAGATGGTTCGTTACTACAAACCCGAGTGGGTGATTGGCGTTGGCGCGTATGCTGAGAAAAAGGCTAAAGCCGTGCTGGGCGACATGAATCTTAAAATCGGGCGAATTCTTCATCCAAGCCCGGCAAGCCCTGTGGCGAATCGAGGCTGGGCGCCCGCGGCTCAGAAGCAATTGGAAGCGCTGGGTGTGGAACTGCCGTGAGTGATTCAAGTACATTACCAACTCTGGCCATTGTGGGACCTACTGGGTCTGGCAAGAGCTCCGTAGCCTTTGCGCTCGCTAAGCAACTGGGCGGCGAAATTATAAGTTGCGACTCGGTCCAAGTTTACCGCGGTTTTGACGTGGGCTCAGCTAAGGCGACCCTTGCCGAGCAGAAAGAGGTTCCCCATCATTTGGTCGATGTTGCGGATTGGCAAGAGACTTACGACTCCCAACGTTTTCGGGAGGATACCACGCGTTTGATTTCCGAGATCCGGACTCGCGGCCACCACCCGATTTTGTGCGGGGGGACAGGTCTCTATTTTCGAGTGCTGCGTTGGGGCGTTATTGATGTACCGGCGGCGGATGCAGCGTTTCGTTCGGAGTGGGAAGAGCGGGAAGCGCAGGAACCGGGGGTGGTTGTTCGGCGTCTTCAAGAAGTGGATCCTGAGAGTGTAGCGGCAATTGCAAAAAACAACGTCCGACATCAAATCCGCGCGCTCGAAATTTTCGAAATGACCGGAAAAAAAGCAAGTGTTGTGAAGAAAGAGCACGGCTTTAAAGATGAGGAAGTGTCGATGCTCGCTTTTTGGCTCCAGTGGCCAGCAGAGCAGCTGCGGCTCCGGATTCGAGAGCGCGTTGATCTCATGCTTGGGCAAGGTTTTGTGGATGAGGTACGCCGGCTCCTCGACCAGGGGGTCGAGCCTGACTGCCAGGCTATGAGGGCCGTTGGTTACCGAGAGGTCGTGCAGTACATTCAGGGCGCATTCGACGAACCTGAGTTATCTGAGCGCATTTGGAAAAGCACTTGGGCCTATGCTCGCCGGCAACGAACTTGGTTACGCAAAGAGAAAAAACTAACAGGCCTCGAAGTAACGACATTAGAGAACACGATGGAATTGATACAGTCTCAGCTAAAAAGCTAGCAGTGCCTATTGACAATTTGTCAGGATACAGCTTGTTTTAACGCTCTGCGGCAAAGGTGGGTAAGCATGGCTAAGAACAACGATGGTGGTAACCAAGAAGCGGATCCGTTAGCGGGTTTACGTGGGCTGATTGATAGCGTTGATAACGACGTCATTGAACTTCTCAATAAGCGTGCTCAATTGGCGCGTGAAATTGGTGATATTAAGATTCAGCGCTCTCAGAAGATGTATGTTCCGGAGCGCGAGCGAGCTTTACTGTCTCGGCTTCTTGACAGCAATCCAGGGCCATTGCCGCCGGCTGGCTTAAAGCTCATCTACAAAGAGATTATCAGCGCCTGCTTAGCTCTTGAGAGTCCGCTTAAAGTTGCCTTTTTAGGACCCGAAGGAACTTTTAGCCATGCTGCGACGAAGAGGCATTTTGGCCTCAGTGCGCAACTGATGCCGAAGCAGGCAATTCCGGACGTTTTCAGTGATGTTGAACGTGAGCGCTGTGGTTATGGCGTTGTTCCGATTGAAAACTCTACAGAAGGAGTGGTGAACCATACTCTCGATGCTTTCATGGGCAGCAGTTTAACTATCTGTGCAGAGATTCTGCTACCCGTTAGCCACCATATCTTGACGGTAACCGGTGAGTCCCACGGCATCACGAAGGTCTATTCGCACCCGCAAGCCTTGGCGCAATGCCGCGGTTGGCTGGAGAGAAACCTGCCAGGTGTGCCGCTTATCGATGTAAGCAGTACGGCCCGAGCCGCGCAACTGGCATCAGAGGATCCTTCGGCAGCAGCGGTGGCCGGTGACTTGGCTGCGTCGATTCATGGTCTTCGCATTGCGAATGAACGTGTTGAGGATCTTCAGGGTAATATGACCCGATTTTTGGTGATTGGCCCGGAAATGGCGCCTCCGAGTGAAGATGACCGAACATCCATCATGTTCAGCCTCAAAGATAAGCCCGGTGTACTCTTCGATGCCTTGGCACCTTTTGCTAAGGTTGGAATCAACCTTTCGCGGATAGAATCACGTCCATCCCGGCAAAGAGCCTGGGAATATACGTTTTTTATTGATCTTGTGGGCCATCGAGCCGATTCCAGGGTGCAAGAAGCCATTGGAGAGCTTGAAAAGATCTGCATTTTCATGAAAGTGCTCGGTTCGTACCCACGCGGCGCGCTCGAAGAGAGAGTGGTTCGCCCAACAGATTGATTACCAGGAGATTACAACCATGTCGAAGCTTGTGAACGACGCTTATCTTACGCTTAAACCTTATATCCCGGGAAAGCCTGTGAGCGAGACTGAGCGGGAACTTGGGATCTCTGGATGTGTGAAGCTGGCCTCAAATGAGAACCCACTTGGACCGTCTCCAAAAGCGGTAGCGGCGATTCAAGCTGCCTTGTCATCACTTCATGATTACCCGGACGGCGGCGCTTTTTATCTCAAGAAGAAGCTGGCCGATTTTCTCAAGGTGGAGCAAGACCAGCTTCTATTTGGCAATGGTACGAATGAGCTGCTGGAGATGATTATCCGCACTTGCATGCGGCCTGAAGACAACATCGTTTATGTCCAAAGTAGCTTCATTGTTTACAAGCTTGCCTCCATGGCTATTGGTGCCGAAATCCGCGAGGTGCCGCTCAACGAAATGCGCTACGACTTACCCGCGGTTTTGGATGCGATGGATGAAAAAACGAAGCTCGTCTTTATTGCCAACCCGAATAACCCAACCGGAACGTATATCACCAAATCAGAACTGGATGATTTCTTAGCGAAAGTACCACCTCAGGTGCTTGTGGTGATGGATGAGGCTTATTTCGAATACGTAGATGCCGAGGATTACCCCGATGGGTTGTCTTATCTTAAGACTCACAAAAATGTCTTGGTAACTCGAACGTTCTCAAAATGCTACGGCTTGGCCGGTCTTCGTATTGGATACGCGATAGGTGACAGTGAGATCATCGATTACCTCAACAGGGGGCGCCAGCCGTTCAACGTTAATACATTGGCACAAGTAGGTGCGATGGCAGCGCTGGACGATGTTGACCATTTGACCCGAACCAAAGAACTGAATCGAAGTGAAATGGAACGTGTGGTTCCACAGATAGAGGCCCTTGGCTGCGTGGTGACACCGAGTCAGGCAAACTTCGTACTGGTCGATTTCAAGCGTGAAGTAGGACCTGTATTCGATGCAATGCTGCGATTGGGTGTAATTGTTCGGCCGATGGCGGGCTATGGGTTAGCGACAAGTGCACGGGTTACGATGGGAACCACCGAGCAAAACGACAAGCTGCTTGAAGTGATGGCAAAGGTATTAGGCTAAATGGATTTAAAGATTGTTGGTAAAAGTGGACTTCAAGGCGAAGTACAAATCCCTGCGGATAAGTCGATCACACACCGATCGATCATGTTTGCATCCTTATCCGGTGGCAAGACGACCATCGACGCCCCGGGAGCCGGTGCCGACAACGATTCCACAGCCGAACTTTTCCGCAGTTTGGGCGTGTCCATAGAAAGACAACCCAATGGCTGGGTCGTACAAGGCGTGGGTCTTGGCGGTCTCCAAGAGTCTGACAATGTGATCGATTGCGGCAACAGTGGGACCACCATCCGTTTGGTTTCAGGAATTCTAGCTGGGTCTGGCCTCAACGCTACGCTCACGGGTGATGAATCTCTCTGTAAACGACCCATGGCACGGGTTTGCGACCCATTGAGAGCGATGGGCGCGCGGATTCAAGGGGAGATGCAAGATGGTAAAGAATTACCACCGATGGTCATCGAACCGGCAAAACTAAGCGGCGGTGAGTGGACTCAAGGGGTCGCCAGCGCTCAGGTGAAAAGTGCCCTCTTGTTCGCCGGGCTTTTGTCTGGTCAGGAAGTCACAGTTCACGAACCGACGGTATCTCGCGACCACACGGAACAAATGCTTCAGGGCATGGGTATTTCAGTTAAGCGGGTAGAAGACGCCAGCGGGCACCACGTGACTTTGGCGAAAGATGCTCGGGACCATTTCAAGGGCTTTGAAGACGGTGCGTTGTTTCGCGTTCCTGGGGATATCTCATCCGCGGCTTTTTGGATGGTGCTCGGATTGATAGTTCCTGATTCCAAGCTTTCACTGCGTAACGTCGGGCTCAACCCAAGCCGAACCGGTGTGCTGGATGCCGTTGAGTCGTTCGGCGTGACGCTTGATGTTGAAATGCTTGATTCGCCAGGCGGCGAGGCCATGGGGAACGTTGAGGTTGGTGCTTTTAACTGGAAAGAGCCGTGCGGGGACGTGGTCATTGGCGGGGCCGTGATTCCGCGCTTGATTGATGAATTGGTCGTTTTAGGAGCACTCGCGGCGAGATATCCGGGCCAAACAACTGTTGAAGACGCAAAAGAACTGCGCGTTAAGGAATCGGACAGGGTTGTCGAAACTGTTCGGATTCTTCGTGCGTTTGGTGTTGAAGCCGATGAACGCCCCGATGGCTTCGTTGTTCAAGGCGGTAAGCCTATGCATGGTGCCACCTTAGATGTTTCATCGGATCACCGAGTGGCGATGACCGCGGCAGTTTTAGCTTGTGCGGCTGAGGGTGAGTCTATTTTGCGCGGCTTCGACGTCGCTGGGGTTTCGTATCCTGACTTTGTTGATGTTCTTCGCGGCCTTGGTGCGACGGTCGAAGAGTTGGCTTGATTTTCGAACCCGTTATGAGGATAGCGCGATTATGGAAACAAAGAACCTTGTTATAGCAATCGATGGGCCTGCGGGTGCCGGTAAGAGCACCGTTTCGAAGGCAGTGGCGGCAAATCTTGGTTTGACGCTGGTTGATACGGGCGCGATTTATCGGGCAGTTGCATACACCGCCGTTCAGAACTCGGTGTCTTGGGGAGATTCTGAGGGACTCGCGAACATTGTGGCTGGCCTCAACATCACTTTTAAGATGGATCAGGGCGAAAACCGGGTTTTTATCGATGGTGCCGACGTGAGTCAGGCGATTCGAACACCTGAGATCTCGCAGGGCGCATCAAAAGTGAGCAGTGTTGGTGCCGTGCGTGATGGGTTGCTGCAGCTTCAACGCGACTTGGCGGGAGCTCACGGTGCTGTTTTGGAGGGACGCGATATAGGAACCGTGGTTTGCCCAGATGCGCCTGTGAAAATCTTTTTGGTCGCAAGTGCCCAGGAGCGTGCGAGGCGCAGATTGGCCCAGATGCAAGATAATGGGCAAGAAGGCCTACTGGCTGATGTCTTGGCTGAGATAGAGGCTAGAGACAAACGCGACACGGAGAGAGCCCAAGCCCCGCTCAAGCCCGCCGAAGACGCAATTCATGTCGATTGTACCTCCATGAGCATTGAAGAAGTCATCGAAACCATCGTTGCTCACGGCCGTTCAGCCTCCTGAACGTAACGAGTTGTGACGCGCCGCGCGGGTTCAGTTGACCCGTTCTCCGGACCGGTGCTATCCCGGGTATTCACACATTGCCTAAGGAGCATGAAATGGCTGTTGAATCAGTGAGCAAAGTCTTCGAAGAAAATATCGCCAATCGTCTTGAGAGCAAGCCTGAATTGGCAGCTCAAATTGGTGCGAGTTACAAGTTTGAAGTCACTGGCGACGGTGGCGGTACATGGCTTGTAAACCTCAAAGAGGGCAACGGTTCAGTGAGCGCGGGTGACGGCGAAGCAGATTGCCACATCACAGTAGACTCAGCCGATTTCCTCGCCATCATCAATGGTGAACTTAACGGTCAGATGGCTTTCATGTCAGGTAAGCTTAAGGTTCAAGGCGACATGATGTTGGCTATGAAACTTGGTTCAATCCTCGGAAGCTAATCGAGCTACCAGCTCAATCACATACCACCTGGAGTGAACGATGGGTGTTAGCAGCGGTCCGATGACGCCTTTAAAGGGCCTTGTCGTGGTTGATTTATCTCGCCATTTACCGGGGCCTCTGCTCACCCGAATGCTCAAAGATTTGGGTGCGGATGTGGTGAAGGTCGAACCACCAACCGGCGATCCAGCGCGTTTTATGCCGCCGATGCATGGCGACGCGGGAGCGCTTTATACCAGCGTGAATGCTGGCAAGCGCGGCTTGGCTCTGAACCTCAAGCAAGATGCCGCCCGGAAAATACTTTTAAACATCGTCAAACAGGCCGACATCCTCGTTGAGACATTTCGACCTGGTGTGTTGGACCGATTGGGGCTCTCTCCCGAGAAGCTCTTTGAGACCAATCCTAAGCTTATTATCTGTTCGGTTACGGGCTTTGGCCAAGATAACCCACATCGTGATAGGCCCGGGCACGACCTTAATTTCACCGGACGAGCAGGCGCACTCAATCTAATTGGGCCCGCAGATCGTGAGCCCGTTACGGCGGGTATTCAGGTAGGTGATATAGCGGGAGGCTCTATGATGGGTCTTTCGTCTATTTTAGCTGCGCTTATGGAGCGAGGCCAAACCGGCCAAGGTAGGCATCTCGATATTTCAATGACGCGTGGTTGCCTGACGTTTGGACACTATGGATACTTAGCCAACAGTGCCAGCTTGATGGGTGATAGCAGAGGCTCGACGCCATTGGGTGGCGGGGCGCCGTGCTACCGGGTTTACGAAACAAGTGATGGGCGGTTCATGACGCTTGGGGCATTGGAGCCAAAGTTCTTCGTTGCTTTTTGTGAAGCCGCCGGATGCGGTCATCTGTCTTCGAAGGGGCTCGACATGGGTCCCGGGGCGAAGCAGGTTATGGACGAGCTTGAGGCGGTGTTTAAGTCCAAGACGCAGGCCGAATGGGTAAGCGTGCTGGATGGCGTCGATTGCTGCTGTGAGCCTGTATTAACCCACGAGGAAGCCATCAAAGATCCAGTTGTAGGGTCTGATTCTTACGATATTGACGGCGTTACCTGCATCAACAGTCATTTTGGAGCCCCGGTGGCTGAAGCTTGGACTACACGGCCCGACGCGCTTAACGACGGGCGAGCCGTTCTTAAATCGTTTGAGATCAGTTCAGAACTTGTGGATGAGGCCATCCGAGAAGGCTCTTTGCTTCTTAGCCCCGAAAGCTCGAGCTAGCGGCAGTGGCAGGACCCATCATTGCTTTAACAACCGATTTTGGCTTGGGCTCCACCTATGTTGCACAACTCAAAGCAGTTCTATTGGGGAGCTTGCCTGAGGCAAACCTTGTAGACATCAGTCACAGCATTTCCCCACAATCGATTCTTGAAGCAGAGTTATCGCTGAGGGCGACTGCTCATATTTTTCCATCTGGCAGCGTGCACTTGATGGTTGTTGATCCGGGCGTGGGCACCCAGAGACGACCCATCGCCATAGAGAGCCGTGGCCGATTTTTTGTGGGTCCCGACAATGGGGTGTTTGGGCAACTAGCTCACGAGCCCGATGTGCGGGCCGTCGTGCTCGATAAGTCACATATTTTTCGAGAGCCAGTATCCAATACATTTCATGGGCGGGACATTTTTGCGCCCGTTGCCGCCGAATTGGCCGGTGGGCTCACCCTTGATGATGTTGGGACGCCGATCGAGAATTGGCTGGAGGGTTCGCTTGTAAAGCCGCAACGTTCAGGCAGCCAGACGCTGGTGCCACTCTTACATGCCGACAACTTTGGCAATGTCCTTACGAATTTGCATGTCAGAGACTTTCCAGCTAATGCGCTTATCTTACTGAAAGATAAGCAGTTGTCTGTTTTTGATACTTACGGTGACGCGCCGCGCAACACTCTGGTTGCGCTTTTTGGGTCAGACGGCTATTTGGAGTTGGCCGTCAGGGATGGCTCGGCTATTTCAGTTCTCGAGTCCGACTGGTCATCGACCCATTTGGTTGTCGAGCACATTTCGTAGAGAGATAATGATTAAATGGAAATAGTGATTCATGGTGTGAGCCACGAGGGAGATGGTGTGGGTCGAACACCCGAGGGTAAAGTCGTTTTTGTTCCCGGCGCTCTGCCAGGAGATACCGCACGTGTCGAGTTAACCGTTAAGAAGAAAAAAGTTCAGCATGGTCGAATGACCGACTTGGTGGTGCCGTCACCGAATCGCGTCGTGAGCCGTTGTGGCATCGATAAGTGTGGTGGATGTTCCTTAAAATCGCTTAGCTTGGATGGTCAGTCGATTGTTAAAAAAGACCGTATTATCAGTGCTCTAACACGGATCGCGAAAGTGGATATCCCGGAGTCTTTCGACTTTGTGGGCGCTCAGTCCGCTTGGCACTACAGGCATCGTGTTCGCATGCACGCTCATTGGTCGGGAGAGAGCTGGAGAATTGGATTCCACGCCCGACGTAGCAATGATGTGGTTCCCCATGCGGGCTGCCCCGTGTTGTGGCCTGAGCTTGATAAATACATAACGCGTGTTGTGCCGGCGATTCATCGAATCCCCCGGGAAGTAGGCTTAGAGGAGGTTGAGGCCGTGTGGTCAAGAAAAAGCAAGCGCGGCGCATTGCGGCTGATTATCCAGGGTGACCCAGCATTCTTCCGCAAATCGACGACTTGGATGGACGAGGCGGGGATTTTAGGAATCGAGATTGCAAAGGGCGACTCAATCAGCCGTTTTGGCAATTGTGAATTGAATTACGATCAGACAGTGGGTGACTACGATTTGTCATTCGAAACCGGGACGTTTACCCAGGCCAACCCAGCGATGAATGACGAGCTGGTTAGGCGAGTCGTAAGCTCGATTAATCCTATGAAGGGCCCGAAAGTCATGGAAATGCATGCCGGAATTGGTAATTTCTCTTTACCGCTGGCGGTCATGGGGGCGGATGTTAGCGCCTTCGAAATCAACCCAAACTCATCGATTCAGTCGGAGCGCAATGCTGCTCGTATACCGATCGCATTAGAAAACACTTGCATTCGGGACGCGGACGCGGTTGAGAGAATGTCAGAGTTTGATACTCTGTTGCTAGACCCACCGCGCTCTGGGGCGCGGGAGGTTGCAAGGGAAGCTGCACGCCCAGGCAGTGGACCGGCTCGAATCGTGTATGTGTCTTGTGACCCGGCAACGCTTGCTCGGGATGTGGCTATCTTAAAAGAAGGTGGTTACAGCCTGGTGACCTTAACCGGTTTTGATATGTTTCCAGGCACACCACATGTCGAGGTCTTGGCAGTACTTGAACGTTAGGTTCAAGCGAACACAGGATAGGTTAGACATGAAGTCGTTTTTTGTAAGTGGGAAGTTACTATTTCTCGCCGTATTCTTATGGGCCAGTATGGCTCAAGCTACCACAGTGATAAACGTTCCGTTGGAACAAATGGCCAAAGAATCCACCGTGATTGTTCATGGTCGGGTTGAAGCCCAGCAGGTCGTCCAGGAAGCTGGATCCGACCGGATACTGACCCTAACGGCAGTCGAAGTGCTGACCGAAGTAAAGGGCCTCAAGAAGAACGATATTGTTACCATCTACCAAGTGGGTGGAACGCTGGACGGGCAAACGCTCCATGTGAGCGGGGCACTGAAGTTTCGTAAGGGTGAAGAATTCATATTATTTGGTGTACGGTTTCGGGACATGATTGTTAGCTACGGCATGGGCCTTGGCAAGTACATGGTCATGAAGCACAGCGGTGATACGTTTGTGCTGCCCGAATTTGGTGATGTTCACCGTGTGGAACCAGATGGTAAGGGCGGCTACCAGTCGGCGAATCACAAATTCCCAGACCCAGAAACCCTGGACTCCTTTATCGAGCGCGTTCGTGCTCTCTCTGCTCGCGCAGGAGGTACGAAATGAAAAAGTCGATATTCGCATATGTCTTAGCGGTGATGATGCTGGTGCCATTTCAGGCCAGTGCTTATGAGTTTCTTGGCTGCGGCTATACCGTAACAGGATACGATAACAACAACTGCCCTCAGGGTGACTATGACAATGGCGGCAACTGCGGTTGCTCAGCCAACGCTGCACCTAAGTGGCAGAGTGGCCTCTTGAATATGGTTGTTGAAAACCAGGGTAACAACACGGTCAGCGGCAGTCAGTTCGTCGACATCGCTCAATACGGTGCAGATGCCTGGAGTCAGATCTCTTGTTCAAGCGCGATTCTAAACATCTCGGGCACGATTGCAGCTAATAACGATGCAGTTTGGGGAACCAACTCTAGCTCGCAGGCACTCTATATGATCACAGGGACTCAAGAGTGGATCCAAGTAACGGGTTCAGGAGCCGGTGGTACCCTAGGTGTAACCTTGGCTCCCTACGGCGGCTGGAATTGTGACAACCGCTCTTTTTCGGATGCTGATATCATTATCAACGGCTTCAACGGCCAGGGTTACTCTCAGCTACGTGCAACCGTGCTTCACGAAATGGGCCACGCCCTTGGGCTTGGGCATCCGTGCCTTGGCGTTTACAGCGGCTGCTCTAATTCATGTGCGGCGGTTATGGCTGCCACAGGTGACGATTCTTATGGTTACCCTCAACAAGATGACATCAACGGGCTTTGTGCTTTGTACCCTGGGCAACCAGGCCAGCTGGGCTCTTCATGTGACAACAACAGCGATTGCGCCAGTGGCTTTTCATGCATCAACTATGAGGGCGTTTCTTACTGCTCTCAAACCTGCGGCGATTGTCCAAGCGGTTACGAATGTGAAAACGTGGGCGGAACTGATTACTGCGTGCGCGAGGGTCTGCCTGCACCGGGCGAGCCTTGTGCAAGCGTTTGCCAGGAGGGTGCAATCTGTCTCGGCGACCCGAATACAGGCGACGGCGTATGTTTCTATGAGTGTAATCCAAATGCTTCGAATACCGGCTGCCCGGATAGTTACCGATGCATCGGCTTTGATGAACCATCAGGAAGCGGCCCCCAGGGTTATTGTTTAGAATCTGCTGGTCCCGGCCAAGACTGTAATGCCACAGGTGGCGTCTGCATCGATGGATTTGTTTGTGTGTCGGATGGTGCAGGAGAAACGCCGACTTGTCACCGTTCTTGCGACGTAAGCAATGATGACTGCCCAAGCGGCTATGGCTGCATGGCGCTTCAGGATGGTTCTGGAGCTTGCTTTGAGCTTGGCTCGGCCGGCGAAGGTGAAAACTGCTGGAATGCCACAGACTGCTCTGAAGGACTGGTCTGCGTGGGGTCTGGAATTGTTGGCCAGTGTTATTATGAGTGCGACCCAAGCAATCCTGATTGCCCTCTAGCGGGTCAAACCTGCACCGAGCTTCAAGGAGTCGACTACGGTATTTGTCAGCCAGTAGGCGGCACCGATGGCAGCACGGGTGGCGGCGGAACCGATGGCTCTGGTGGCACCGGGGGAGACGGAACAGACACCGGGAATGGGTCTGGTACTGGCGGTGGAACATCAGGTGGTACTGATGGAGGTTCAACTTCGGGGTGCTCTTGTGACACCACTTATTCGTGTAACTTTGCGGGTGACGGATGCACCTTCTGCCAGTGTGATGTAGAATGCGTACCTTGCGCTTGTGATAAGACCTACGCGTGCGACGATAATTGTGCGTGCGATGTTGAATGCATCGAAGAGTCTTGCAGCGGCGATACCTGCGTATGCGACACAACATTTGGCTGCGAAAGCGATTGTTTCTGCGACCTTGAATGCCGTGAAAAGAGTGGCTGTGCCAGTGGGCCCTACACCAACAGTGGCATGGGTATCCTATTCTTGATGCTTGGCTTACTTGCTGTTTGGCGCATTCGTTTACGCGGCAGTGCGGTATGATTCTTTCCTTCGATGGGGTCGACCCGGATATCGGTGAGGATGTGTTCGTTGCAGACGACGCAAAAGTTATCGGCCGGGTCACCATCGGGGATAGGTCCAGCATCTGGTATGGCTGTGTGGTTCGCGGAGACGTTGGCACGATTGTTATCGGCGATGAGACAAATATTCAGGACCTTACGACCATCCATATCACTGGAGAGCGTTTCAATACCCGAATAGGCTCACGGGTAACCGTTGGCCATCGCGCGATATTGCACGGCTGTACCATTGAGGATGATGTTCTCATCGGGATGGGAGCCATTGTGCTTGACGGTGCCGTGGTTGAAAAAGGGGCTCTCGTTGGAGCAGGTGCTCTGGTGGCGCCGGGCAAGGTTATCCCGGCCGGGACGATGGCCCTGGGGTCACCGGCTCGCGTCATCAAGGAACTCGGGCCCGAGGCATTGGCTGCTCACCGAGAAAGCGCTCAGCACTACGTTGAGAACGCTCAGGCCCACGCTAAATTATTTGATTAGGGAGTTTCGCCCGCTTTTCGAGTCATGTCGCGAATTGTTTGAGGCAGAGATTCACCGCTGGGAACTTTGTAAGTTGCCGCCGTTACTTTTGCGCCTTGATACTTCTTATCGAGGGAGTCCAAGGCCGCTTCCATGCCGATATCACCGAGCTGATCACATCCACGCTTAATCGCTGATAGGCGAGGCGTGTAAGATTCGCTTTCCCACTTTATCCAGACACTGGCTCCGCCTTGCTTGGCAGCGTAGCGTGCGTGCTCAACTTCATCACTCAACATCACGATCTGTCGCATACATTGGTTAAACGTCGCTCGTGACCGAGGTGCTTCGGCGCTGGGTGAAGATTCATAAAGTGCTACGCCCATGCCGATGATGACGCACCAAATGAGGTAAATCATCGTGGAGCCAAAAACTACATAAATGAGTTTGCGTGCCTTTGGGGATTTCTCAGTCATTCGTTTTCCTGTGCTGGCAGCGCTATTAAAAACTCGCCGCCGGTCGTACTAGTCCCGACACCGATAAGCCTTGGGCTTGAATTGGTGTCTGTGGAAACCGAGTAGACTGAAATCGCGACATTTTCAACAGGAACTCCCGATTCTGCACGCAGTCCACCCGCAAGAAGTGCGGGAGTGGGCAAGATCACGGACCGAATGGATCCAAATATATCGCCACTGAAATCCTCACGGTGCCACGGCAGAGCCAATTTGTTTGGGGGAAGCACATCAAGTGTGTAGACAGATTCAATATCTGGGCAACCATCAACCCTGAGTTCAAAGAATCCTTGGTCGTCGGTATTGGTCAACGCTTCAAGCCTCTGGCCGTTGATTTTGGTGTGCAGCGTTACCCTGGCATTGGGCACAATCTCTTGTCTGTCGGAATAAACTCTACCGGAAAACAGTGACTTAGAGCTCAATGCCAAGCTGAGTGTCTCTCCCTGAGCAACGTCGGGTACAAAACAAAGGCTGTTGTCTGGCTCGGCTCCAGCGATACACAGTTCTCGTACCGTCACGCTGGCATCACTGGCCCGAGGCGGGATAGCGGTGACCGTATAGAGTCCGGGCAAGAGGTTAATGACAGAGTTTCCTTGGGCGCCGGTTTGTACCGCAAACTCGAAAGACACGAGTTCATAAGCGTATTCTTGAATGACACCCTGAAAGTAGAGGGTTGTGCCAGGGACGAGGCTTCCGTCGGCCTGCGTTGTTTCTACGGTAAAGCTTTGGGCGTTGGGTAAAATGTCTAAGTCTATCAGGCTGTCCTCAGAGACATTGAGGTCTGGGATGGTTGTTTCCGGGATAAAGTAGTTCTCTCCAGGACTAATCTTCAGACGGTAAGTCTCGGCAGGTCCAGGGAATACGATGTCGTAGTGACCATCTTCGTCTGTTAGGGCAGGGCTGCTGTACGCGGTTAAACCAGAGGCGGTTGTATATTCGCCTTGAACCACTGCGCCTACTATCGGGCTCAGCAGTTGCTGCGTAAATACAAGTTGTCCAGTCGCTGCAACCAGTCCTAAATCTTCTGGATATGGAAACACCAAATCAGAGATTCCCTCCTGCGGGACATCGATCGCTGCCCAGATGACCGGAGGCCTGAAATCTGCATCATCAGGCACGAAGCTAAATGTGTAAGTGCCCGGCAGTAGGTCGACGACGAAACCATCAACGCCTGAATGAAGAGACTGGGTATCGGAGAGCCCTAAAATACTTTCTTCGCTTGTTATACTGAGTGTACCGGTGCGCGAGCCCCCGGAAGCGACAGCCACTTTCCCTATGACGCGGCTTCCGCCCGTCAGCGTGAGGTCGTGATAGATGCCTGCGACAGCATTGCGTTCGCCACCTGAGTCTGCTTGGGCTGGGTAGCCTGAATAAGGTGATGGCTCCAGAACCATTAAGATTTCACCAGCTTCACCACCTGGGGCGACACAGGCACCAAAATGACAGACATCACCGGGCGAGCAATCATAGGTACTGGAGCAATCTTGGTTGGACGAAAACATGGAAAGCTCTGCTAAGCTGCATCCGCCCAGAAAAAGAACTGTTACGAGAAATATTAGGTGTTTCACGGCGTCGACTCCTCGCAAGGCAGAGTGTCGTCCACGATTTCCACGGGCCAGACAAAGCTGTCTATAAACCCGTCACTATCAGGATAGACATCTCTTCCTGGCGGAAAGCTCTCATCGTCGAATGGGCGATCACTAACCAGCACTTCAACGGTGTGAATCCCCGTGGCTCCTGGAGCCTGAAAGAATCTTGGATCGTTGGGGTAAATGACGAAGCTAATCTGCTGGCTTCCCGGTGAGCTTGGATCCGCGGGTGCCGGCTGTACCAAGCTCTCTTGAAACCAGTCGCGGTGGTAATCCGCAAATACTCGCCAATAGAGGGTGTCATCATAATCAGGGTCGCTCAGCTGAACGCGAAATGTATAGGATGTACAAGCCGTGCTCATGGTTACTGGCCCTTGGACGGGATGTGGGTCTAGCTTGTTAATGTCTATTCGTGGAGCGCTGTTCTGGCTCACTGGCGTTTCTGGGATAGGAGGCGGAACAAGACACCCCGAGTTTCCAGACAAGAGGACGGAGATTGCGGTTGATACGTAGAGCGCTGACATCAAACGTCTAAAAGCAAATCTCATTCCAGAATCCAGTATTCCCCAAAGTAGTTGTAATGACGAGGTTTTGACGGACCAACGAAGCATTCCATTCAGCGCTATCCGGACATTTATGTCACGGTGCGTAGAGGCCTAGCTTAGTCGTCTTTCTCAAGATGGCGAAAAATTGTGCGAGGATCGACGCCTAGGTCATGGGCGGTTTTGGTGCGG
>JABJBS010000261.1 GCA_018668695.1 Deltaproteobacteria bacterium | reverse complement strand
GATGGCTTCGAGGTTATGCGAGAGGCTTTAAAAGACAATCTCGCACGCTCAGTGATTGTCGTCACCGGCGAAGGCTCGGTACCCATCGCGGTTGAGGCAATGAGAGCAGGCGCTTCAGATTTCATAACCAAACCCATCGATTTTGAGAAGTTAACTGCGGCCATTGAGCGTAGCTCTGGAATTCGGAGCAATCCAGCCCTTGATACTGAGCGGCGGCTGGCTTGGCGTGACAAGTATGCGCCTGGTTTTATTGGTGAAGATCCCAAAATGTTGGAGATCTTTGGGATTATCGAGCGAATCGCAGACACCGAATGTAATGTTCTCGTTACGGGAGCAAGCGGAAGCGGCAAAGAATTGGTCGCTCGCGCAGTTCATTCAGCCAGTAATCGCAGGGATAAACCGTTTGTGGCTGTTAACTGTGCCGCTATTCCGGGTGAACTCATGGAAAGCGAAATTTTTGGTCACTCGAAAGGCGCTTTCACCGGAGCTACAGAGTCGCGGCAAGGTAAATTTCAGGTCGCCGACGGCGGAACGCTTTTTCTCGATGAAATCGGCGAAATGGATATGGGGCTGCAAAGTAAGTTCCTGCGAGTCATCCAAGAGCGCGAATTTACTCCGGTTGGCGAAACCAAGCCTCGAAAGGCCGATGTACGAATCGTTTCGGCAACCAACCGAGATTTATTAGCTCGCGCGGGTGAAGGTCACTTCCGTGAAGCCCTTTATTACCGGCTAAACGTCATCCCAGTGCAGATACCTTCGTTGAACGAGCGACCTAAAGACGTGATTTTATTAGCAGATTTCTTTGTTAAACGTGCTTGCAAACGCCATGGCCGCCGTACTCCGGGTGCCGATGAGGAAGTTTCACGCATTCTTTCCAAGTATGGATGGCCCGGTAATGTTCGTGAATTAGAGAACCTCATTGAGCGGATTGTCATCCTAAAGGCCGACGAAGGCCCCATTAATCGGGCTGATTTACCGGGTAATATGGTCGAGAGGTCAGCCGTCGCCTCAGCCGATGTCATGGATATGGAGCTTCCCGAAGAGGGTATCAATATCCGTGACACATTGGACGAGCTTGAATCTCGTTTAACCTTAGGTGCTTTGAAGCGCTGCAACGGCAATAAGGCAAAGGCCGCCGAGCTTTTAGGTCTTAAGCGCACCACGCTGATTGAGCGACTCAAGCGTCTAAAACTTGATAAGTTTTAGAGTTTTCGCAGCAGTTTTCTTCTCCTCTTCTTGCTATCATTAAGCCATAAGGCCCGTGGAGATCCCGTCGTACGGTCAAAGAACCGTCGTATTTCGGTCGATATCCTGCCAAATAAAAATCTCTAAACATTTTCGATAATGGCCGTATGTGTCTGTTTAATATCTATTTTTCGATAATCGGGCGAGTGGGGAAGGGCTCTGGCACGCATCCTGCTTGATGAATACATGATGATGTTACGTTTTGCCATAATCGCCTTTTTGACACTTGTCAGCCTGAGCAGTGCAGTGCACGCCAAGGTGTTGGACATTCAGGTGTCGACGAAGCGAACCAAGGTAACGGCTTGGAAGCTGAATGACGGCTATACCATGCTGGCTTTGGTAAAGCCTGCTGTTGATGGGCTCGAAGAGGCGATTCGGGAAGAGATGATTCCGGGGATGCGCTTTAAGGTCACTCCGATTCACGGCGGTGCCCAAGAGCTTAAGATTGTTCTTGGCGACCCTATCTTGAAGCATTCAGCATCTTATAAGCGTGGCCGGTTACGCTTTAAGCTCGATTATCAGACCCGCGAAGAGAATATGATTAAGCGAATTAAGAGTCGTCTCTTTGTTCCAGTTCCTTCTTCGTTTGTCGCTAAGCGTTTTAGCTCAGCCGAAAGCCTCTTGCGTCGGGGCCAAATCGAAGACGCATTGGCATCGTTCAAGGACTTGTCTGAAGAATACGCTCTGCGGTCATGGTCACAGCTTCGATTAAGCGACATCGCGTTATTGAGCGGTGATACCCGCGGAGCATGTCGGCGTTACGGAACAGTGGTTCAAGCCTACCGTGTTCAAATCTCAGGCATGTTGGCTCAGCTGCGTCGTCAGGTTTTGGGCTGTGGCTGGCGTGAAGACGACAAGCCCGATTGGGATGTCATGCTAGAGCGTGCGGATCGTGTTCGCGGAAGCATCGGTAAATTCATCCGAGAAGAAGCCATCTGGGCGATGAACCAAGTGGCGACTGCAGATGAGGTCGATTTGACCCTTCAGCTTCTCGACAATGTTGCAGTGAAGCAGCGTCAACTACGCCGCCAGTTGGCCCGAGGCGAATCCGTTTTGGTTTCACGGGCAATTCGCTTGCCTAGCGAGCCTATCGATGTGGCACGAATGTGTTACCGCCACAAAGAACGCATCACCAAGCACCTAGAGAGTAACAACCTTAGGCTCTTATGTGCGAAGTCTTATCTCGAATTGGATTTGGTTGACCAGGCGATAGTCGAGGCCAAGGCACTCTCCGCAAAGACCCCACGCAAAGCACAAGGTGGTCAGTGGAACAGACGATTAGGCCCAGCGCAGTCGATGATATTCTTGGCGCGCGCTTATCGTCAGACCGGTGACCCGGATTATGTTTACGCAACATTGGTAAAGTATCAGCGCCGATTCGGCCGCTACATTCCGGACAATGTGGATGCACCTGAAGAGGTAGCACGAATGACCCTTAAGGATCTTGAAGTAGGCCGAAATGTAATGAGCCTAGACGCAAGAATTAAGGGCTTGGAAAGAGCGATACGTGCTGACGCACGTCAGTAAGTGTGAAGGAGATTGGGATGAGTATTTTTAGTTCAATGAAAAGTGTGGAATCGAGTCTCGATTATCACCTCGACCGACAAGGCGTTTTAGCCTCAAACGTCACCAACGCGGATACGCCGAATTACCGTCCTAAGGAATTGGTATTCAAGGACTCCATGAACAATGCGAGCCGTTTGATGGCGACCATGGAAAACCACATGCAGGGTTCTTCCAATGGCAGCTACGAAGTACTCACTTCAAGAGAACCTCAAAACCTTGACGGCAACGCAGTGCGGCTCGAGAAGGCAATGGCGCAGCTTGCTGGTAACACCATTCGCTACGAGCAAGGCATTGAATTGACACGTAAGCAACTCGGATTACTTAAGTACGCCGCAACGGCAGGAGCTCGATAATGGATTTTTTCTCTGCAATGGAAGTGATTTCTTCGGGTTTGACCTCACAGCGTGTGCGGCTCAATACCACTTCATCAAACTTGGCAAACGCAAACACCACCAGAACCGAAGAAGGTGGTCCTTACCGCCGTCGCGACCCAATCTACAAGGCCACGAGCCTTGGTGAGAAGAACGCTTTCTCAGACAACCTCGACAATGCAATGCGCGGCGTTGAGGTTACAGAGATTGTGAAGGACCAGGCAGCGCCACGAAAGGTGTTTGATCCACAGCATCCAGATGCTGGTGAAGATGGTTATGTTGAATTTCCAAACGTTAATATGGTCGAAGAAATGGTCAACATGGTCATGGCTTCTAGAGCATATGAGGCGGGTGTTACCGCGATGCGTTCGGTTAAGGGCATGGCAAATAAAGCAATTGGCATCGGACGATAATCATGGCTATCGGTAACATCAGTGAAACAGCTCGAATTATTGGCGGTGTCGGCGGCGGGGGAAATACTCTCGGCGTTGAGCGTGACCGTAAACTGGATAAGTTTAGTGAGACGCTTGTGAAGGCCGGTCAGCAGATCGCCGCCCCACAAGTGGATGCACATCGAGCAATGGAATCGTTCTCCAAGGGGATGGATGGCCGAATTCATGAAACAATGATTACCGTTGAAAAAGCGGATATTTCACTGAAGTACATGGTCGCAGTTCGAAACAAACTAATCGAAGCGTACAGAGAAATCATGCGGATGGGAGCATAATCCATGGCCACGTTGGGGGAATCACTTGGGCAGCTGCAGACTCTTTGGAGTAGCTGGACTTTGGGGAAGAAAGCATGGGTTGCTGGCGGTTCGTTAACAGCTATTATCGCCGTGGTGTCTCTTCTGGTTGGTACTGAGCCTGCGAATATGACTCCTTTGATGTCGAATCTGACCATTGAAGATGCAAACGAAATTACCGAGCAGCTTGGAACCATGCGTGTGCCATACACGATTACGCAGTCGGGTACGACGGTTATGGTCCCTAAGGACCAGGTTTTCGAATTGCGAATGAAGCTGGCGGCGCAGGGTTTGCCAAAGGGCGGCGGCGTTGGTTTTGAAATCTTTAACAAGCCTGAGTTTGGTTTGAGTCGTTTCGCAGAGCAGCTCAACTATCGGCGTGGCTTGCAGGGTGAGCTACAGCGTACCATTCGTAGTATGGACACTGTTAAGGATGCTCGAGTTCATGTGGTGTTGCCGAAAAAGAGTCTTTTTAAGGACAAAGAAGAATCAGCATCTGCATCTGTAACTCTACACTTGGCTCGTGGCCGAGCGATGAGTGAGTCCCAAGTACAATCAATTGTGCATTTGGTTTCTTCGAGTGTTGAAGGTTTGTCATCGGACAACGTTACAATTGTTGATTCAACCGGCCGAACCCTGGCAAAGGCTGGCGAGGGTATGAACTTCGGTGAGTGGCTTGAAGCTCAGCGCAAGATGGAGCAAAACCTTGAAGGCCGCATTACCAAAATCATCGAACGCGTGGTGGGCCCAGGTAAAGCTTCGGTGCAAGTAGCAGCAGAGCTCGATTACACTCAAAGCGAATTATTCCAAGAGACATACGACGGTGAGAACCCGGCTCCAAGAAGCGAGCAAACCAGTGAGGAAATCAGTGGTGGCAATAATGACGAGGCTCAGGGAATACCAGGCGCACGTGCAAACGTTGTAGGCGGACCGGCGCAGGCAGCTCAGTTTCAGGGCGAGGGCGGTGACCGTCGAACAGCCAAGACCACCAATTACGAACTCAACAAAACAACTAAGCGTGAAGTTGCACAGTTAGGACGCCTTAAGCGCTTGACGGTTGCCGTATTGATTGACGGTGTGCGAACGACCGACGCTGCG
>JABJBS010000260.1 GCA_018668695.1 Deltaproteobacteria bacterium | reverse complement strand
GAGCTCAAAGGTTTAATCGGCGAGTTTATGAAAGAGATAACCGAAGAAGATAGACAACTTCTCGTTTTGAGATTCATTGAAAATGTTTCTCAAGAAGATGCCGCTAACGCACTTGGTTCAACTCGAATGAAGGTGAGAACATCGGAAACCAAGCTACGTCGTCGCCTTCGCGCGTTTTTAAGTGGCACCGGCTATACCGACCACCTCGCCAAAGAATAGGCCCCTAAACAAGCGGGTTAAAGTAGGTGTTAATCTTCACCTGCTCTTCTACTGGAAACTCAATCCCCAAACCATGCACCGGTTGTTTCTTGACCCCCGGATCGCTCACCCCTTGTTTCATCGTATCAAAAAGGGTTGTGAACACCGCCGAGTCATAACCCTTACTTTCTAAGTAACGCATCACACATTGCTCTGGCTCAGCGCTCATCTCATCTGATGTAAAAAATACTGTGAGCTTTACGGTAGGCGGAGAATCACTTCGCAAGCTAATCGCAATCTCTACCTCGTCACTTAGCTCCTTACATTGAGCGGTGTCTATTAGAAGTGCTGCTTCGCGCTTGATGTCTTCAATATTTAAATGAGTTTGACCCGCGCACAAATTCTCCAGGGCGGCCATCAGCTCCGTTCTTGGAACCCTAACATAAAGCTTCGCACGCCTTGTTGCATCACCGTGCAGATCAACGCCCACACCAACAAAGCGAGCTTGAGTTTGGGATGCGTAGAGACGCCCATAGAAACCTTCGCCATCAAGGTTTAGCCGCTCTAACAAACTTTGAACCAGCTCCTCGTGATTCGTACCGCCCAGCCTGGTGTTAAAATAAGCTTTAAGATCGACCTTCTCTCCGCCAGGAACAAATCCCATCAACATGGCTTGAGCTAAGGGCGAATGGTTTTCGAGAAGTCCCAAATCAGGAAAGACCAACCGGAAGGTGTCCGCTAAAATCTCTCCATCATCAACTCCGCCGCCATCGCTTAGGCAAATTCGAAAGGTGTTCTCAAGCTTTGCCATCAAAGTGCTCGGCAAATCGTGACCGGGGCGCCCTTCCGTTAGATATCCAAAACCCTGAAGCTTAGCGCCGGCATGGGTGGTCACGAATTCTACCACGGGCGGCATGGCTTGAATGACTTTGGCTTGAAGCGCCGCAAAAGGGTTGTTGGGATCTAAGGGGCCATCGGTTGTTGCAACTTGACCCATCGTCTCCATGAGCCGTTTAAACCGGGAAACTTCCTCATCGGCATTGTATCCGCAGGTCTGGGCTAAAAAATGAACAGCTTTGTCACAGCGAGATTCGTAGCCGCCGAGATTCTCAGAGACCATTTGACCGATAAAATCCATATTGAATTATTTACTATGACTGGGGGCTACACAAACAGGAATTTGTGAGCAAACTGACTTAAAGCTTTTGCAGGTTAATAAGTTGTTCAACCAGCTGCTGAACCTTACCGAGCGATTTTTGAAGCATGCCGTAAGTCTCTTTTTGTGCCTGACCAAACTGACCGCCGGCCTCAGCCACCTGTTTCATTGCCGAACGTTCCCAAGTGGAAACTGCTGACTGGAGAGCACCTTTGGCAAACTGCTGCATCGCACCTTCGGAATGATAACTTGTAAAGAGTTCGGCTTCACTGCTGTGAAAAGACTGAGCTGCTTCCGCCCGTGCCTGCATCGCACTGATACGTTCGCTTTGCTCGCTGCTCTTATCCGCGACCGCAAGCTCGCGCATCGTCGATTTGGCCTCTTCGCTTAGCTCCTTGGAGCCTGCCGCATCCGACTCAATCTGCTGCGTCGCTGGGTGGTTCGCTTGAACCCGAGCAGAACCTGCACCGCGAATCATATCGGTAAATATCGATGTCACCTTTTGGTGATACTCTTGTCCTGATTCAAGCGTGGCCAACTTTTGAGTACGGCTCTCTAAAATACTGTCGGTATCTTTCACGAAAGCGGCTGTTGCGATGCCTGGCCGGTTTGAAATCATCATGTCGTCAAGGCTAACCAATGCATCAAGCATGACCTCTTGTTGATCGACTAAAACCGCCTGCTCTTTTTTCAGGTTGGCAATCTCGGTACCAAGCTTTTCTTTATCTGCTTCAGGAGCTGCCTCAAGCGCTGCCTCTTTGTCGGCAATACTCTTATTCACAGTATCGACCGCTCCTGTTTGTTGATCGACGCGCCGAGCAAGCTCAGCCCGGTTCTGCCGAATCATCGCATAACCGCGAGGATCTCTAAGAATGGCACCAACCTGAACTTTGAATTTGTTGTCGGCATCGTTAAGCATTTCGCGCAGCTCATGATCCATGGCGCCCGCTGGCTGCGTCACTGAATCGGGAGCAATCTCCACCTCGCCGCCTTTTAACGACTCGCCCTTGCCGCTAGGCTCAGATTTGTCGAGAGGATCAAACCCGCGCCGGCGCATGTCTTGGCGAAGGGTTGCAACCTTGTCGGTCATGCCGCCAAGAATGTACCGTTCCTTATGAAGATCTGCGTAAGCCTTTTGATCAGCTTCGCTTAAAGTCGCAAGCTCGGAAGGTTTTAAGAATCGCACAGGAAGCGCTGCCTCTGCGCGGCCCGCGGCCTCACCCGTTAACTTCGAGAGTTTATCATCGATGACGCGTAGCTGGCTGGTAGAGTCGGGGCTTGCTTCTTGATCATCAAGCGAATCGATTCCATCTTTTTGAGCGCCCTTCATGGGGTTGTTGCCCACAAGTTCCTGCGCCTTGCTTTCCATAATTTTTTCGGAAAACTTAGAGCCCGATTGAGCAAGCTCCAGCATCTTGTCGTGTCGTTCTTGGGATTGCTTAAGCTCAGTGAGAGCGATTTCAAGCTCCTTGAAGCCCTCTTGAAGCTTGGAGTCTGATGCCGCCAAATCTTTAAGCATTCGGCGCCACGCGTGATCGTCTTTCGTGGCGTTTTTCATATAAGCCCAAAGGGCTGCGCCCCATGCTGAGCCATCGAAATTGCTACGCCAGCCCTCTTCTCCATGACCTAAACGGTCCAAAATTTCACCAGCGCCGTCTTGACTGATGGCCTGAGAAGCTGGGCGTGGTAAAATCGCACCTTGCTTGAGATTGGTGATGTCTTGTCGTTCTTGGGAAGAGAGAGTTTGAGCACCGTCTGTAGCGCCCACCATGGCCGCACCGGATTGGGACGAACCAACCTGACCAAGCTGACCAAGCTGATCGGCGCCCGCACTTTGAGCATGCGCTGCAGAGCTGGCCTTTAAGCTTTCGGTCTGAGCCTTACGCTCTTCAAGCCGGGCTCGAAGCACCGCCACTTGAGAAGCTGTGGGCGCTTGTCCTGAAAGTTGTTCAATGATGGCAGCAAGTGCCGCATCTTTCCCGTCGGTTGCCTGCTCCGATGCCTGAGGCACCTGAGTTTGAACCGCCTTGGGCGCATTGGTATCAATCGTGAGCTTGGACATAATATCAGTCTATTACCGAGTGATGGTTTGTACCACCTGTGTTTGACGTTCAACCATCCCGTCGATCAAACGAAGGGCCTGCTTAAACTGCTCTTTGGATTCTTGGTAGTTGCTATTGGACTCATCAATGGCCTGATCCATGTTTTCCTGAAGCTGCTGCAAGTGCAAAATACGAAGCTGCTGCTCATCGGCCTCTGCCTGAGCTCCGTAGCTCTTATCTATGGCCTGTCCGCCTGCCTGAATGATCTGAGAACCACCTTGCCCAACCGCTGCCGCCGTAAACTGAGAGAGATGTCCGCCGGGGTTTGAAGCTCCAACGATATTCACCGCAGCCGCCGCACACGAAATACCAAAATTCACCCAAGCAGCTTTGCGCTCAGCATCAATTTTTTGGCTCGTGGCATCAATCTCAAGACTCTTAGCGTCGTACTTCATCTTTTGCATCGCGTGACGCAAATCTTTACTCATGGCCATATCGGTTTGTGAGGTGCGCGCCATTTCAGAAAGCGCCATCCAGCTAAGCATGCCTACCGACATCTCGCTAAAATCCTGGCCTTCCATCTTTGCTGCAAGCTCTGGAAGCGGTGCTTGAATGCCGGCTACATCAGGGAGCGCGGGCGCATCGCTGTTAAAAGAAACGACCGCCGCATTGGTTGGGCTTACAACAAAGTTATCCTTTGCAGAGCTTACCTCTCCGCCCAAAACCTTAAGTCCTACGGCCGAAAGCATTTCGTTGGCAGCTTGCTCGTTGATGACATTTTTGGTTTGGCCACCATCTGAGCTTACTTCGTAGTTTCCTTCACCGATGTAACTCAAGGCGGTTGGTGCAAATGAACTGTTACCAATGGGTGTCATGTTTTTATCCCTGCTTCAAAGTGTTTCGTTAGGTTAGCGTCTGGTGGCGGCTTACTTAGCCATACCCGCGGCCATGATTTTCTGGCTGGTTCCGAAGGCTGCATTCATCATTTTAATCACGTTTTCTACAGCCTTGTTCTTCGACTCAACGATCATTTCAATGATGGCGTTTTCTTCTTCAAGCTGCTCCTGAAGCATCTCGGCCATTAACCGTAAACGCTTAGCGTCAACATCCATCTGCTGAGCGTCGGCTGCTTTTTCTGCCGCCGTAAGGTTTGCACCTGCCTGGGTGACTGTACCGGCTGCCTGAGTCGTTGCCGTTGCAACATCATAGCTCTTCTTCATCGCTTCAAACGCTGCCATGCCTGATTTATGGCCCAGTGCCGTTGCACCCTCTACTGCGCCTGCAGTAGCTGCTTCCATGAATACTTTCGCACCCATATCAAGACCTGCTTTGGACATCTCAGTAGACATCGATTGCGCAGTTTGTTTGGCCACGGCTTGAGTGATGGCTTGTACCTGAGCGGTGGTAAGTTCTTTACCTGCGGTTTGAGCTGCGTCCTTAAGAGCTTGCTGTGTTGCCTTCTGCGCGATTTCCTTAGTGGCTTCTTTTGCGGCGGTTTGAGCTGCTTCTTTGCCCGCCTGGGCAGCTATTTCCGCGGCTTTCTTCGCCGCTGCCTTCGTGCCTTCGTTGATTATATTTTGTACTGCTTGGTTCGCGGCAACCTTGCTTGCTTCTACTGCGGCAAGTGCTGGAGCTGCGGCGATACCGCCAATCGCTGAACCAATGGACGCACCCATCAAGGCTGCGTCTAGCACCCCTCCAGCATCTTCTCCTGAGGCTGCTCCCGCAATGGCACCTATTAAGGCACCTGCGGCGACACATGCACCTACAACCAGTGCACCTGCGGCACCAAATGTAACAGCCGCCAAAGCAATGCTCACTGCAATCATAATCGCACTGACGACATAGCCGATGATTTGAGCAGTCTGAGCATATTGCTCAGCTTCCTTTTTCATCTCTTGTGCGCGTTCGCTTTTAGCCAGAGCTTCGTCGATAGACTTTTGTCGCAAAGTGCTCATTGCTTGAGCAAGTTCGTTATGGGTTTCGACTGAGTTGTTCGGATCCATGATGTTGAGCTTTAAAAAAGCTGAAGCCATCATTTGAGAGTTCATATCTTGAAAATCAACAGAGCCCGTTGAGGTCACGTTGGTCAGCGCGATATCGAGGTTGTTACTGAAAGACTCAGCACCGGTCTTGAGCTCAGCCGTCAACTTTACTTGAGGTGGCATCGGTGGTGGTAATTTGGAAACCACGTTTACGGCGTTTTGGGCTTGTTTGGCCTGCGATACTTCTTTGGTCGTTGCCACAGAATCCGCGCCGCCAATTTGGCCAACGCCTGCACGCTGGAGAAGCTTGGCAATTTCTACATCTTGAGAAGATTTGGAAGCAGCCCCATCACCCGCTTTGACCTGCGCCGCGGCCCCGCTTTGCTGGATGTCATGCTGAAGATTCTGATTCTTATTGCCAATTGATCCGCCGGAAATACTCATCGTATTAGGCTCCCATGCTCAAGTTCGTCAAAGTTGCTCTAAATAGTACACCCGAGAGGGGTTTTCTGGTTGCTTGAAAGAAAAGAAAAAGCGCGTGTGATCGCGATCACTTATCCGCCAAACTGCTGTAATAATTGACGTGCGCGCTCTGCAACGGCTGCATGCTCTGGATCGGTACCGGCTTGTTCAAGCCCCTTGCGTACAATCTCCAGCCCACCATCCACATGACCGGCCATAATCTTGCACTCACCTTGGTAAACCATCGTCATTGCGTTGGTTTTATCGTTTACGAGCGCCATTCGGTAATAGTGATCCGCCTGCTCATACTGCTTCAAACGCTGCAAACTGATCCCCACGAGCTGATAATACCGCCCATTGTAAGGATCGAGCATCATCAGGTAGCCGCAAATCTGCATCGCTTCGATAACTTGACCTATCTCAACATACTGACACGCTGCGGCATAAGCCCCGTCTAATTCGTTCTCGGTAAAGCCGCCGACCTCCGCGTAAGTCAGCCTTCCCTCTTTAAGCGCCTGCGCAACTTCTTTGAAATCTTGCGAAAGCTTGGGGTTGTTCATGATGTCTTCGAGTTCAACCTCTCGGTCCTCATCAAAGTCCACCAAGACCTGAACCATCTCATCGGAAATATTGCGGGCCAGTTTCGCGCCCTTTTCCATCAAGACAACGCGCGGCGGTTTGCCGCCTTCAGCCGCAATGATGGCACGAGCCCGGGTCAGATAGGGTAAGTAAGCAGCATTCTCACTGCCGCGTTTCACAACGGCCTCAAGCACTCGAATCCCCTCGGCTTGCTCCCCAATCATACAAAGACATTCGCCAGTAAACACGGCCGAGACCATATCAGTAGGGTCTTGCTCGAGGGCACCTCGGTAGCAATAAAGTGCCAGCGAATACTTTTTCTCTGCGTGGCAACAAGCACCAAGCCCGCGCCATGCTGCTGCGTAGGTGTGCTCGAGTCCTAAAATGAATGAGTAAACCAGAGCTGCGCGGTCAAACTGGCGGCCGCGGTAATAACCTAAAGCAATCTGCTCAATGGCTCTAAGCGCCTCTGGGCTAAAGCCCATGGCCTGAGCATAAGAAGTCGCGCCGTCTTGAACTGCAGACACGATGTCTTCAATGCTTTGATCTGAAATCTCTTCAAGGAAACTGAAATCTATATTGCGAGCTGATGGCGCCATCCCAAAAGTCCTCCGACGAAAACGGTGCGAAGACATTCGTACCATAGTTGCAAATGCGAACAAACACGGCCACTCAAGACATGCTGGGGCATTCGCCGCTTAGAGCATGTTTCTAACAGTACCGCTGCGCATTTCGTTGGTGGCTTTAAGAACACTCGACATCAAGTTGTAGAGCTGGTTGGCCTTCTGGTCAAAGTTCTGAAAGGACGTAGATGCCATCTGCCGCTTGTTTCTCACGGTTTCCTGCATACTCTCAACGTGTTTGATTTCATCGTTGAGGCCGGCACGTTCAAGCCGTTTTGAATCCGTTGAAAGCGGTGTGATTTTGCCATCGGCGCCCAAACCATTGAGGTCAAAACGCTTCACCTGAACATCGACGTGGATCTTCTCAGGCTCTTTCTCGCCTTCAGATTTCTCGCTTAGCTCCTGGCTCTTCTCAACCAAGGTACCGAGATAATCAGAGAGGCCTTCAGCCATATCGTTGTACTCCTGAATCTTCGTCAGGAAATACGCTTTATCGAGATTGGTTTGTTCAATCGATTCACGAAACACAAGAAAGAGCAGTTCGTAAATATTGAGGCCTTCATCCAAAGCAGCCACATTGCCCACCGCCTGCATCGCAGCTTCTTGATTGGCTGGAGATGGATTCTCAAGATTGGCAGTCATGCTGCTTACAGCTGTTTGAAAACTTGGCTCGCTTTTAAGCTGAGATTGCCAATTGGGTGTCGTATTGGGGTTGTAAGGCGACGGGGTGTCGGAGTTTTTAAAGAGAACAATCAGACCTTTATCAGTATCTGAAAGGTCTGATTCCTCAGTGTTGGGCCCTAAATCGAGACTCGCGGGACCTTGAGCAAACTTATCTTCCGGTACAAATACGCCGCTGGAAAACTTATAACCTTGAGCCGACATGAGGCTCTTAAGTTCAGCCAAGCCGTTTTGATCGAGTACGTTTCCAGCTTCAGCCATACCTTCAGCGGTGGTGACATTCACCTGTGCGCCATTGGGTAATTCGACTGCTCCTTGGGTTAAAACCTGAATGTTTGCGGTTCCTAAACCTGCGCCACCGGCACCAGTACTCATTTAATTCTCCTTGGCATAGCCATCTGGAAACACCCCAATGGATCTTGGGACACCTCACCGTGAGAACCGTACACAGCTTGTGGCTCCACGGGTTGATGAAATGTAAACCAGGTGATCTCCAACTATCTTAAAACCGAGACTTAGTCACCTCGTGGGGCCCGAACGATCTTTCGCAAGTTTAAGCTAAAGTCCCGTTCTGGTTGATTTAAATCAACATCCCCTCGGTTCAAAATGCGTGAATATTCAGCTGGGGTCAGCTCGTAAACAAGCTTTTTTAAAGGTTCGCCGGTTTGTGGATGCGGCTCTTCGAAGCTTTCCACACAGCGCACTCCTACTTTTTCCCACCAGCGGCCTGTGGGCGCTCCCGCCGCGCTCACCCGCCAGCGAAGCCTTTTGGCTAGGCGGTGACGGAAAAGATAGATGACGACCAGAAGATTGGCCTCAATGTAGAGACGAATGCCTGCCGAGTCCCCCGGAATCGCGAGATCAACATCTCGAACGACATCAAGCGCTCCGCTCCAACCAAAATCGATAAAAAATGCTCGAGGCAAGCCATCCAAGCGGTTACGGGCAATCAACCAGCGCACATCAAGCTCGTAATCGCCTTCTTTTTCGCGGGTAAAGAGCCGGTTCGCTTCAAAAAGCTCTCGAGTAGGCGGCCGAGGGCAGCTCAGCGGCACATAGATCTCAGGCTTTTGCATCGCCTCAAAGATCCACTCGCGCTCATCCTCAGTGGGCTGGCCCAGTTCGAGCTTGGGTCCGAAAATACTCTCCATCAGTCAATCTTATAACGAATGTGTGCTCTTTTGCAGCCAAAGAGAATTCGATGTTAGAAAGTGAGACTATGAGATTCAATCCAGCCAGCATCGACATTGAGAAGCTCAACGACAGCATTGAGTGCCTCACCACTGAAACATTTGTCCTCAACCGCGTGGGCCCGGACGAGCTTGAGTGGTTTACCGACTTACTCCAAGAGCCGCGTTTTCACCTTTGCGCCGGGTTTAAAAAACCCCCGAGCGCCAAAAGGCTCAAAGAAGCGCTTTTTGACGAGGTCGAATTTGTAGCCTGGACCGCCAGCGGTCACGACATGGATGAACCCGTTGGAATCTGTGCATGGGTTGGCTGCTCCGGCATGCCTTACATTCTTTTCGAACCCATGACTCCAACCGAAATCGGAGCGGAAGTCCTTCAAGAACTCCTCGAACCTGTGGTGCATGTCTTCTTTGAGTTTACACCGGGTGATGAACTTTTCGTTTACGTCCCCAGACCTGTCGATGATGATCTGCATTTGATGCTCGTAGAAAGCGGCTTTGATCCCATGGAGCATCTTCCTGGCATCAACAACGAAAAAGAGATGGGTTACCTCTTAGCTCGCAGCACCTACAACGCGTACTTCAACGATGAAGGCGATGTGGAAGGATCATGAAATACCTCTGCCCCACCGCCACCATCAGTGTGTGGCCAAGACAAGCACTGATCTTTGATGCAAGCCGAGGTTGGCAACTCTTTACTCCGCCAGACGATGAGGTCTGGCAAGATTTTGTTCAGACCATGAGCTTGAACAAGGAAGATGAACTCGCACAAACTCTCGAAGACTTTCTTGCCGACACCCCAATACCCGGCGAAGAGCCAACACCGGCAGTCGCTGTTCGCACGCTCGACACCCGTTACAATGGCTGGCTTCCTCAGCTCCCCATGGACATTGAGCAGTATGCTGGGGCAGTGGCTTTATGGAATCAGCAGCTGCGGGTCACCCCTCAACTATCAAGTGCTCCCATGAGCCTTCCTGGCTCAGCGGGGCGATTGGCTCATCTTATTTTGAGACATTGCGGAAAAAAGGTTTATTTTGATGCCGACCCAAATGGCCTTGCTTATCTGCTCACCCACAGCGCACATTCTTCACTGCGAATAGAGAATTCGGTTCAACGCAAACGCCTTGAGGCCATCAGTGAAATTGAAGAAAACGGGCAGCGGGTCACACTCCTCGATGACACGAGCACCACCGGCGACCATGATTTTGGATTAGGGTATGCTTCTACCGCAAAGATGACCATCGATACTCTCGAACGTCTAATCAGCCAAACAAAGCCCGGCGCCACTTTAGGCCTTATCTCGCGGCGACCCCATGACCACTGGCTTCACGGCTACCTCAAAGCCCAAGACATCAAAGTCTTGCAGGCTTATCGCGACCTAGACACTTGGCTCATTCCCGAAGGCTTCAGCACCGACCACACCGCTGACCTCTTGATTTTAGAGCGCCCCGAAAAAGTCGAACCTCTAGGAGACGAAGGTGCGCTCACTTACAACTTAAAGCAGCAACCCCACACCACATTGGATCTGAATCAACTGGGCCACGACCGTCTAACAACTGACTGCTTGGAAGAGCTTGCTGAACTGCTCGACGGCATGGGCCCACATGAACCGTGCCATCGACATATTCAGTCTACGGATGATTGCCTAAGCTTAAGCTACTATGACTCTGAAGGGTTTGGCTTTGTTCTCGATTTGAGACCCGAACCGGCGCATGCCTCGATAACTTTTATGCCTTACCACCCTATGCTCGAACGTGCCGCGCTCCATGCCGCCTTTCTCGCATTGGCCGGCCCTTGGACACGCCTTGCAGCTGAGCGCACTTGGTGGTCTGGAGCCGACGGCGTTTTTACCTAAGGCAATATCATGACGAACTCTTTAAAATTCTCAGACGGAATCATTTTAAGTATCGGGCTTGATGATGCGCAGCTCATCGATCTTGGTGATAAAGACTATGTCGACATCCCCATGCGAGAACTTCCTGCACTGGAAAGACTCTCGCTTGGCCTGGAATCTGGTTTGCCCCAGGAGCGTATCGATACACTCTTAGAAGCGCAGGTCATCGAACCAGGCATACCCGCGCCCGACTCAAAAGTTCGCACCAAACTTGAGCAGCTCGACAATCTACTGCTTTGCGAGTACCGCCCACACTTAAGTAAACGCGCCTTAAAAGCCTACGAACTCACCCTCGAAGTGCATGCTGGGCGAAAACGTTTTCATACCGGTCTTGGGCAATGCCCGACACTTCCCGAAACCAGCTTAAGGCGAGCACTTTTGGTCGGAGATGCGGATGATGTGGGTGTCTTAGATGTTCTGCTGATTGGCGACGATGACCTTTTAAGTGTGCCTTTGGCAGCGCTCGGTCACCGTGTGACGGTTTACGACATTGACGAATATGTGCTTGGGCTGGTGAAACAAGCTGCCCAAACTTACGACCTGACCATTGAAGCTTTCGAACACGACTTGCGAGATCCCATCGCGGAAAATGCCAAAGAGCGGTTTGATGTTTTTTTAACCGACCCTATGAGCAACGCGGAATGCTTTGAACTCTTTATCTCAAGAGCGATTCCCTTACTGCGTCCCAATGGCCGAGGGTTCTCAGCCGTTCACGCGCCAACCGAAAATACCTTTCGAAAAATGATGGGTGCCATGAAGCTGCCCATTCAAGCGTGGCATCGCAGACACAACCGCTACTACTCTCATTATTTTAGACTCCATCAATACGAGAGCGATTGGGTAGAACTTCGAAAAACAGCGCACACCGAACCAACACTTGCAGCCGATGCATACGCCAGCCCCACGAATCTCTATCAAGAGGCTTATTACCAACGCTCAACGATTGCCTTGATCATGCTCGATCAGATGGACTCGACTCAATTTGCGAAACCTATGTTTTTGGACATGGTTCTCGATGGCATCGTTAATGAGGCAAATGTTGTGGAAATTCACCGTACCATTGAAGCGCAAAACGATTGGAGCCTTTTGGTTTCACACACCAACAAAGGTCACCTCACGCTTCACGTAGACCGAATCAGAAACCAGATTCTCTTTAGTGCCCACCCGGTAGACGTCGATTTATTGGATGCTGCACGTTATTTTTTGATCGCTACATTTAAACACTCCGGCACCGTGGTCCAGACCATTCGCAATCAAAAGTTTTGGGATTTAAGAATCGAGTAAAGGTGCTCAATCTTCGAGCATCGCCTCGGAAGCTGCCTTTAAAATATCTTCCAAAGTACGGATCTTCTCCAAAGCACTGTCTTTAACTGAGATGTTAAAAATTTCTTCAACCTCAAGGATAATCTCGAGTGCGTGCATGGAATCTAAACCCAGCTCATCAAAGAGATCTGTTCCAAGCTTAAGGTCCACAGGCTCAGGCGAATCGGCCAATGTACCGATGATTTCGCGCAGTTTGTCTTCGAGCTCTTTCATTGGCTGGCTCCTTTCAACTCCTCACCCTACCCATGTTGTATACCCGCCGCAGCCTCATCGCGAAGAGAAGAAGAGATATTCCATATAAATTGACAACTGATCCAACGTTCAGGTATACATATATTCAGGCGGTACAAGTGTACAGCATGGAGGTTTCATGGATAGTTTACCCGAGCTCACAGCCAGACAAAGGCAAGTTTTTGAATTTATTGAAAGTAAAATTCAGGAGTGGGGTTATCCCCCGACCATTCGTGAAATTGGGGAACATCTCGGTATCAAGTCCACCAACGGCGTCGCCGATCACCTTAAAGCATTGAAAAGAAAAGGATATCTCCAGCAACGGGGCCACAAAAGCCGAACGCTTAGCCCCACGGAGCCAGCTATGAGTCAAAGCCAGGCAAACAATGTTGTCCCGATGATACCGCCCAACAGTGGATCCACGGTTTCAATTCCCCTGCTCGGCCGAGTCGCCGCTGGGGAACCCATCCTCGCCGAGGAGCATGCAGAAGGCTCGGTAGTAGTCGATTCGCTGCTTGTTGGGGGCAATAAAAAGGTGTTTGCGCTCAAAGTTGTGGGCCAATCGATGATCGAAGATGGAATTTTCGACGGCGATTACATTTTTGTTCAGAAAAGAAGTCACGCGCAGCCCGGAGAAATTGTGGTGGTTGTCATCGAGAACGAAGCCACGGTCAAACGCTACTATCCGGAAGGTGACCGAATTCGGCTACAGCCAGCAAACGCTGCTATGGAGCCTATTTACATCAACAAAGCTGATTTTCGAGAAGTTCAGATTATGGGACTTGTGGTTGGCGTATACCGCAACATGAATGGCTAAAAGGCCCTAAGTATCGCCCTCTGCGGTACCCGTTGCCTCAGCGCTTAGAGGACCGAGGCCAAGTTTTTCCTCAATAAGATCCATCATGGAGAGCAAATCATCGAGGCGCGACTCAACGTGAGCCAGGTCCTCTTTGGTTACAACCCCAGGGTGAGAGCCCGATAAAAGCTCCCGCATCGATTCCATCCATTTTTCTTGTCCCATCACATTCAGAGCCATAGTCAGCTTTGTGGTGATTGGTCAATCGATCAAACACTCGACAGTCTCGCTGGCATTGTGCATAGAGAGATTTGTGCGCGGATGCTTTCGGTTTGGAGAGAATTGATGCTGCATCATAAAGCCCGTGTTCATGTCGTCATCGGCAAGGGCGGAGTAGGAAAAACAGTTGTCTCAACTGCCATGGCAATGGCACTTGCAGCTGAAGGCCAAAAAGTTTTGCTGGCCGAAGTTAACGCCCACGACAGGGTTGCCGCACTCTTGGGCGCACGCCCCGTTGGCGCTAATATGCGAGAAGTTCTCGAGAATCTCTGGGTCGTCGACATGAACCCCACAGACTCCATCCATGAATATGCACTGATGACCATTCGCTTCGAAGCTATCTACAAAGCCGTCTTTGAAAACAAAATGATCAGACACTTTATTCGTTTTATCCCATCACTGGGCGAAATGGTGATGCTTGGAAAGCTCTGGTTCCACGAACAAGAGCAAGAAAACGGAAAACCGAAGTACGATGCAATCATCATTGACGCGCCGGCCACCGGCCACGGTATCAGTATGCTTCGTACGCCAAGCTCTATCGAAAAAATTGTTCCTGCCGGCATTATGCGAGACCACGCCCGTTCCATGCGTGAGATGCTCACAGATCCGAAAAAGACGCGGCTCCATATCGTCACGCTTCCCGAAGAGATGCCCGTCAACGAGGCACGGGAACTCGAAGCTGCGGCCAAAAATGTTTTAAACATGGCCATCGGAACAACCTTCATCAATCAGCACGTTCCTGAATTACCGGCAGAAGCGCTTAAAAAACTAGCCAGCGCCAAAAATCAGACCGCGCTTAAAGCCGCGACAGAGACCTTAAATATCCGCGAAGCCAAACGCCGAGCCGGCATCGAGCACCTAGAGAGATTGCCTGGCCGCCTCTTAAGCGACCTCTTCACCATCAATCGTATTGTAGGGCCGGGCCTAAGCCGCCAACAGGTCAGCGAGATCGCAGAGAAAATGCTTAAAGCCCGCAACCAAGGAGCCTCGTCATGACAGCTCTATGGGAAGGCCGAAAGATTATTGTGTGCGCCGGCACTGGAGGCGTTGGGAAAACAACTGTTTCAGCTTCTATCGCCGTAGCCGCTGCCGCCAGCGGGCTTAACACCATCGTTATGACCATCGATCCCGCAAGGCGCCTCGCCAACGCTCTCGGGCTCGACGACTTTGGAAATGTTGAACGCGAAATCGGCCCCGAAATGCTCGAACCTTATGGGGTTAAACTCAAAGCGCCACTGCACGTGATGATGCTCGATGTAAAACAAACATTCGACAACATGATTCACAACATGGCCTCAAGCCCTGAAGCGCGCGACCTTATTCTGCGCAACAAGATTTACCAACAGTTCTCAACCGTGCTTGCCGGCGCTCTTGAGTACGCCGCGGTGGAAATGCTCTACGATGTTTATGCGTCAGGCCGCTACGACCTCATTGTTCTAGACACCCCACCCTCTCAAAACGCCATTGATTTCCTGGAAGCGCCGAGCAAGATGATAAACTTCATCGAACAAAGCTCAAACCAGTGGTTTCTCAAGCCATCAGCCATCGCTGGAAAATTGGGCCTCAGGCTATTAGACGTCGGCGCCTCCATCATCTCCAAGACACTGGGGAAAATGGCTGGGGGTGAAACTATCAAAGAGCTTTCGCAATTTCTTGTGGCATTCTCTGATCTCTATGATGGATTTCAAAAACGATACGATTCAGTACGCAGCCTCATGGCCTCAGACGAAGTGGGCTTTGTTTTGGTCACCTCAACCCAGGCCAATCAACGAGCGGCGATGCGCCGCTTTCAGAACGATTTGGCCGCTGGCGGCTTTAAAACACGCGCGGTCGTCGTTAACCGTATTCGGCAGGTTCACTACGAAACCAGCGCCGTGCAAAGCGCAATTAAAGACATTGAAGATCCGCTAACTGCTGAAGAAGAGGCCGAAATTAGCCAAGCCCTTGAACAAGAGGCCTATCTTGCCGGCCAAGACCAGCGCGGACTCCAAGACCTCGAAGGTGAGCTCACCAACATACCCGTGGTTCGGCTCCCAGAGCTCAGACTCGACGCTCACGATTTAGAAAGCCTCTCGATGCTTCACCAATCGTTTTTAAACACGGAAGAGCCATCCAGTTGACAGACAAAGCTACACATCAGATAGTCACCAGCGGCCCGGAAAAAGGCCCAAAACCAAGCAATCATTGAGGAACACGAGCCAAATGCAATTTCGACTGAAGCACATCCTGGTACTGGCCTTAGCAATGGCTACGACGAGCACCGCATTTGCTGGTTCGTACGACATCAGTTTGCGTGGCCTTGGGCGACCTGACCCAGGCAACCTTAAAGACGCCGCCTATCTTCGATTTCAAAAACTAGGCAACGAGCTCGGCATGAGCTTAGCCCCTCGGCCTCTCGCACCAGCTGAAACACTGGGTATAAGCGGTTTTGAATTTGCTTTCGCAACGGTACATGCCGATATCAGCCAAGACGAAAGTTATTGGCGCGGACAACCTGGCTCGCCCGTCCTTGAAGGCGTCGCCGATGGCAACGGTGTTCCAAGCGGCTTGTGGATTCCAACGCTCCACATTCGAAAAGGCCTGCCTATGTCCACTGAGCTGGGCATCACAGCGTCCTATCTAGCGTTCAGTGAAATGTTTTTGCTCGGTGTCGAAACTAAAATCGGTATTCACGAATCATACTATCGCTGGGTTCCATCCATCGCTTTTCGCGGCGCGGTCGGAACACTTTTTGGCAGTACCGACATTAAGCTCACCACAGTTGAAACTGATATCCTTACGTCTTTGCCAATCGGTATCGACGGCATTGTTCAGCTTACTCCCTACCTTGGTTATGGAATGCTCTTTGTTGATGTCATCTCAGGAATCATCGACGAGACGCCTTATAACGTAGGCGCAGGAGACCAAAATGGCGGCCCAGAGGGCTCGCTGTATGTCTTTGAGCGACTCAATTGGTATGAAAACCGGTCTCACCGAATCATCATGGGTCTTAGAGCCAATTACGCTTTCTTTGAGCTCATCTACGAAGTCGATATTGGCATCGTTCCGGTCGCAGATAAAACGCTGCAAAGCCACTCCATCAAAATCGGGTTTGATACGTAATGCCTCACTTTGAAGATTTTTTTCTAGCAGGTGGAATCACGCTGATTTTGGTCACAATCACCAAGCTTAATACTCTTGGCGATGCCCTCGGTTCACTTTTTAGCAGTGGTCAATCCAAAGACTAAGCCAGCTTATGCTGCGTGAATCCGGCCGACAATCTCGTCAAGCTTAATACGGCTTGAGAATACACCAGACGAGGCATTTGAGCGCTTCATGGCATACATGGCGTGGTCTGCACGTTCGACCAGTTGTTCAGCGCTCATGCCTGCTTCATGGGTGGCGGCTCCCACTGAAATGCTCAGCGCAACCCGCTCAGCACCTACACAAAACATCACATCTGCAACAGCTTCGGTGATTCGTTCTTGAACCATCACGGCACCTTCGGCAGAGATATCGGGTAAAATAACGAAAAATTCGTCGCCGCCCAAACGACCTACAATGTCTGTTGTGCGAACTGCGCCCTCTAATGCACGGGCAACCGTTACAAGCGCCTCATCGCCCACTTTGTGGCCGTAGGTATCGTTGATTGGTTTAAACTTGTTGAGATCAACAAACAAAACCGAAACATTGCGGCTGTAGCGATCCGAGCGAGCTTGCTCACGCGCGAGTACATCGAAGAGACCGCGCCGGTTCAACAAACCCGTTAGCTCATCAAAAGTGGACTGAATTCGAAAGGTTTTCATTTCCCGCGCGCGCTCAAGAGCACCGAATATCAATTCGCACACTTCACGAAGCTTCACATCATCGCTGAGCATGTCAGCACCTTGTGGCCAAGCTGCTACTACAATGTCTGGTGCGCCGGCTGTTTCTAAGTCGAGTCTAATCGCGTGGTATTCAGGAGCACCAAGGTCGGCGTGGCCAATCAGGTCGTCGCGTACAAACATTTGAGCCGTGTTGCCGCAAGTTCGAGCTACAAGACTTTGAAGAGCGTCATATCCGATACCTGCTTGAGCTGTTGCTTCGAAGCGTCCATCTTCTAATCGGTGAAAAATTGCCCATCGGGCATCGCGACAAGTTTCGGCCAAAACCTCAACCGCTCCCGTTAATACTTCGTCCATCTCCGTGGTACGAATCAACCGAAGGGCTAACTCAATCAAATGTGTATTTGAATAACTTGTCATCATTTCCACCTTACTCCCTCACCCAACCGCATCCATATCATCGTCGGGTTCCTTGTTTTCTTGAGCAAGACTGGTGCCAGTTTCGTAAGTATCTGTTATAAATAGAAAAGCTCACCAACGCTGGGAGCAGATCGTCGGAGACTTGGCGATCTCAGAGCCGCGAGTGACGCGTTAATGACGGGTCTCTGACACCGTAAGCTACTAGAATTATGTATGTTTTATGGCGTAGAGGGGCATACAAATGGACCCTGTGTAAGCTAGACGGTACCAGTGCGGTACCGGTGAAAGTTAGGCCCTAAATTGGACCCAAAGATCATCCATAAAATCGTCGTCGACGGTAAAGAATACGAATGTGGGGAAGATTCTTCGCTTCTCAATGCTTTAACCAATGTAGGGGTCGTTGTGCCCACTGCTTGTAGCGGAAAAGGCAGTTGTCATTTGTGCCGGATTAAAATCAAAGAGCCGCCCGCGTGGCTTAAGCCAGCGAGTCCTTTAGAGGACCGGGCGCTGGGGAATGTGTTGGTCGCATCTGGAATGCGTCTCTCATGTCAGATAGCACTGCAAGGATCCGTCGAACTTGAAATTCCCGTGGCACGTGCGCGGCGTAAGAAGAAAAAGAAATAGGCACCATACGATGATTCTTAAAGGCCTCCTCATTTCGATACTCATGGCCGGCACTGCGCAGCAACCCAAGCTTGAAGCCATCGCCCTCAACACCATCACAACGGGCGACGTTGCCAAGCGTATTCTTGAAGCTCAACAACTAAACAGCACTGGTCAAACCACCCAAGCACTCGAATTACTCCAGGCCCATCACTCACCCGCCGACACACTCATGAAAGCTCGGCTTTTGCGCGCAGCCAACAAAGCATCCAGCGCTCTGCCCTTGCTCGATAAAGCTTTAAGTGAGAATCCAAATGCGCCCTTTGATGACTTGCTAAAAATTGAGCAAGCCCTAAGCCACATCACCATCAAGGATGATCAGTCCGGCGGTAAAATTCTCTTCGACTATATTCAGGCAGATCACTTAGCCGCCCGCGAACACATCATCACCTTAACCCAATCAACAAGCAGGCTTGGTCCAAAAACTGTCTTGAAAAAAATCCCGGCTCTGCTTGAGCTACGGGGTCTGAGCCCCAACACCCGCTCTTACCTGCTCAAGACCATCGCCGACGCCTATCAGGCCACTGGGCAAACCACGCTTGCCCGTGAAACCCGGCTTGAAAGTTTTATCAATGTTCCCCTTGGGCGCTCTAGCCCGTCGAGTATTCCCGATTCAACAAATCCATCAGCAGAAAGGCTCTTGGCGCGGGCAGAGCTCATCCTTGATGCACACCGCAACGAAGCGGCGTTGCGGGCTCTCAAACTTGTCCCTGAAAAGAAACTTTCCAAGAGCCAGACTTGCCGCTTTCTTTTTGCGGAAGGCCTAGCCCACCGTAAATTACACAATTACACGCTGGCTGAAAAAAGGTTGATGACCGCGGCCCGAAACTGTGAAGACTCCAACATGCGACGGCGCGCGGCTTATGTGGGAATTAAAGTCATCACCATTCGCCGTGGGCTTGGGGCCATTGAACCCATCGAAGATTTCGCCAAAGAGTTCAAAGGTCATTCTATGGTGGACGATCTCTTTTTCTGGGCTGGTGACCTTTACCAACGACGTAAACGCTTTGACGAAGCCCACGCATATTACAAACGCATTCAAGAGTTGCCCGTTGCTGGAGATCATTGCGGGGAGGCCACCTGGCGCCGTGCTTGGATTTACTATCGCAATGACTTGCCTCTGGAAGCACAGCGAGTCCTTAGCCAAAGTATCCAGCAAACAAGCTGCACTTCCAAAACAGAAGATAGG
>JABJBS010000259.1 GCA_018668695.1 Deltaproteobacteria bacterium | reverse complement strand
GCAAGTCGCAGGCGTTGCCCGAGCCACTGAGAACCCAGAAACACTTTCGATTGCATTGATTGGTGCTCTTCAAACCCGGAGCTTCAGACGCCACATCATCCGAGATATTTTCATGACAGAAAGCGATGAAGCCTATGTGAAGGACCTTGTGGACTTTATCTGGCGCGCCCTGTCTACAAAGGAGGGGGAATGAACCCCGCTTTCATCAAAATAAGTTACATCGCATTCGTTGCTACATTGAGCGCTACAGGTTTAGCGGGTTGCATTCATACCCCAAATCTTCAGCCCAAACCGCTTCAAGAACTCCCTGGTGAATTCATCAGCTCGAACTCAGAAGAGAACTCCGGCGATAAATGGTGGCTGAATTTCAACGATAAAAATCTCGATGCACTCGTCGAAAAAGCACTTGAGGGCAATCAGCAACTCCTCTCTACCTGGTCGCGGTTAGACCAGGCCGAGGCGATGATGGATGCGGCCAATGCAAGCTGGTGGCCCACTCTCAATGCCAGCATCTCAGGCGGGCGCAGCAAACAATCGGCTTCGTTCCCCGAAACCAACGTCATCAGTGGCTCACTCCAAGCAAGCTACGAGATAGACGTGTGGGGCAAGCTTAACAATCAACGCCAAGCTGCAGCGATGGATCTTGCTGCAACCAGAGACCTTCTAGAATCGGCAGCCATGACGCTTGCAGCCGAAGTTACAGAAAACTGGTTTGCCTGGATCGCTCAGCAGTCACAGCTCAAGCTCTTACAAAGTCAGCTCGAAACCAACACCACCTACCTAGAGCTGGTCGACGTGAGATTCTCTGAAGGTCTGGCAACCGCCCTCGATGTTTTTAACCTTCGCCAACAAGTTGAACAGAGCCGCTCACAACTTGAAGATGCACAGCGCATCGCCTCCCTTCTCGAAAATAGATTGGCTGTGCTCGTGGGCCAGGCACCCGGTCAAATTCAGCTCACCATCAATTCTGAACTAACCGACTTACCTCCATTGCCCGCCACCGGGGTACCGGCGCACTTGCTGAAAAACCGCCCAGATGTTCGGGCCGCGCAGCGACGTGTAGCCGCCGCAGATGCCCGCATCGGTATTGCCTTGGCAAGCCGCTTTCCGGCTTTAAAATTAACGGGCAGTGTTGGCTATTCTGCGACTACTTTTACCGGGTTATTCGATGAACTCATTTTCAGTGTCCTCGGCAGCGTCACCCAACCCATCTTTATGGGAGGTGCACTCGCTGCACAGCAAACTCAGGCTGAAGCGGCGCTCCAAGAACAGCTTCATACTTTTACCCACTCAGTTCTGCAGGCCATCGCAGAAGTCGAAAATGCGTTAAGCAATCAAAAACATGAAGCAAAGCGGCTTAAACACCTGCAGCAACAACGAGACCATGCAGCCAGTGCTCTGGGAGAAGCCAAAGAGCGCTATATTGCCGGGCTCAGCGAATTTCTCCCAGTCCTCACCGCTCTCGGGACACTCCAGCGTGTGGAACAAAGCGTTGTACTTAGTCAAAAACAAGTCCGCACCTACCGCGTTCAATTGTGCCGGGCTCTAGGCGGCAGCTGGACTCAAAAACTCGAAAAATCAACTGCTATAGAAAGTGGTAATCCATCATGACAGAATCTAAATCACGCTTGAAAGCCATTGTGACCCCTCTGGCCATCGTGCTTGTGGGTGTTGCAATCTTCGCGGCACTTCGAAGCTCCCGGCCCGATGCCAAAACGAAAACCATCACCGAAAGTCCTTTGATCGTTGATGTTCAAAAAGCCATCGCTCAAGACACCCCGATCAACATTGAAGCTCAGGGTACCGCGACGCCAGCACAAAAAATTGAACTTAGATCAGAAGTCACAGGACGGCTTGTCTGGAAAAGTGAAAACCTGATTCCAGGAGGCCGGGTTACTCAGGGTGCTGCTCTGGCCCGCCTCGATGGCCGCGACTATGAAATTGCCCTTCGCCAGCAAGAAGCGGCGCTCGGCCGCGCAAGGCTCGAACTCCAAGTAGAGTCAGGCCGTAAAAAAGTAGCAGCACGCGAATGGGCCATGCTTAAGCGTCAGAAAACAGGGGGCAACACGCTCGCTCTACGAGAGCCGCAATACGCCGCAGCCCAAATGAGCCTCGAGGCCGCAGAAAGTGGGCTTCAAAAAGCTCAACTCAACTTAGACCGCACGACCATTCGCGCACCTTTTAACGGTTTTGTCGAAAATCAGAAAACCGACATTGGTCAATTTGTAACTCCTCAGCAGCCCTTTGGAAGCTTTGTCGGATCCGACAAATTCTGGGTCACCGTAAAAATCCCCTCGCATAAACTGGCTTGGATTGATTTCCCCAAGAGCGGACAAAAAGGTTCTTTAGCTACAGTCTGGCAGGAGGTGGGCGCTCAACGCGTAGTGAGACAAGGGCGCGTTTTGCAACTTGCCGGAAATCTTGATCCCGCCGGGCGGCTTGCGCAAGTGCTCATCGAGATTGAGGATCCTTTAGGGCTTAAGACCAAAGAAAGTGAATCACTCCCGATGCTCCTTGGGAGTTTCGTCAACGTAGACATCCAGGGCAAAACAATGACCCGTGCCGTCGAGGTCCCTCGCCGAGCAATTCAAGAAGGCTCCAAAGTCTTGGTGATGAATAAAGAAAATCGTTTAGAAATTAGAGATGTAGAGATTCAATGGCGCTCGAAGGCTTCAGTTTATGTCTCCCAAGGCCTCGCCACGGGAGACCGCATTATTATCAGCCGAATCCACCGTCCAATCAGTGGCACTCTACTCCAGACCATGAAGTCAGTGCCGGAGAAACAAGCAGCTCAAATGCCTCTGAAAAGTGACAAGCCTCAATGAAAAATACTGAAAAAGTAGATACCAAAGGCATACTTGGATGGATGGCCAACAACTCCGTTGCCTCCAACCTCTTGATGTTCGTTCTTGTTATTGGCGGGCTCATTTTCATCGATAAAGTCAAATGGGAGGTGTTTCCTGAATTTGAACTCGAGATGGTTCTCATCAATGTTCCCTACCCTGGGGCGAGCCCATCTGAAGTGGAGCAAGGGGTCATCCTTGCAGTGGAAGAAGCTGTTCGAGCAGTAGACGGTATTCAGGAACTTCGTTCTACCGCTTCAGAAGGTAGCGCAGTCATCGCAGCAGACTTCATGGCCGGTACTGATACGAGTAGAGCCCTCAACGATGTTAAAAGTGCTGTAGACAGAATTACGACCCTACCCGAAGATATCGAGCGCCCCATCATCAGCCTGGCCAGTAACCGCAGCCAAGTGATCTCATTGGTGATCTACGGAGACCGTTCAGAGCGAGAGCTTCGCGACCTTGCTCAAAATATGCGCGACGAGCTTCTTGAAGAAGACGATATTACCATTGCGGAAATCGCTGCCGTGCGTCCGCTTGAAGTCACCATCAATGTGACCCGTAATAAAATGAGAGAGTATGGTCTCACCATCAATCAAATCGCCAGACTCATCCGCGAAGCCTCGGTTGAAATGCCAAGCGGCGGAATTAAAACCGAGGGCGGAGAAATACTGGTGCGAACCACCGAGCGGCGCAGCGTGGGCAGCGAATTTGAAAGTATTGCCTTATTAAGCCTCCCCGACGGCACCGTGGTTCATCTGGGCGACGTTGCTACTGTGGTCGATGGTTTTATGGAAACAGACCAATATGCGACCTTCAATGGCAAGCCAGCTGCAATGATTAAGATGAGTTCAGTCGGAAGCCAAAAACCGATGGACGTGGCAGCCGCCGTAAAAGACTACATCAAACGTAAACAACCGACACTTCCACCCGGTATTGAGCTTGCGACCTGGGCCGACAGCTCACGTATGCTTGCTGAGCGTACCGATCTTCTCATGCGCAATGCGAAACTCGGTCTGATTTTGGTACTCATTAGCCTCGGGCTATTCTTAAATAGAAAACTCGCTTTTTGGGTTACACTGGGAATCCCAATTTCTTTTCTGGGTTCAGTCATCTTTCTACCCGGAGTCGACGTCTCCCTAAACATGATCTCGATTTTTGCGTACATCATCACGCTTGGAATCGTCGTCGATGATGCCATTGTTGTTGGGGAGGCCATCCACAAAAACCGAGAGGACGGCATGTCACCCCTCAAGGCGGCCGTTGAGGGCGCACGAGAAGTGGCAAAGCCGGTCATTTTCGCAATTTTAACAACTGTCATCGCATTCATGCCGATGCTTTTTGTTCCAGGACCGTCAGGACAGTTTTTCCGGGTTATTCCATGGGTCGTTATCATCGTGCTTCTGCTTAGCTTGGTCGAGTCGCTGCTTATTTTGCCGGCTCACCTTGCTCATTCCAAACCTCTTAAAAAGACGGGTATTTTGGCAGGCCTGGATAATTTCCAACAAAAATTTTCCGACCGCTTAGAACGCTTTGTGAATATTCGCTACAAGCCATCAATTTCCAAATGGTTGAAGAATCGCTACACCACGATTGCAACCTGTGTCGTTATGCTTTTAGCAGCCCTTGGCATCGTGGCTGGAGAGTGGGTTGAGTTTACTTTCTTACCCAAAGTCGAAAGTGACCGAGTTGTAGCTACGGTTCGTATGCCTTTTGGAACGGCCGTTAAGGATACCGACCGCGTTGTAAAACATATGCTCAAAAGTGCGGAGGAAATCCTTGAAGAAACAGGTGAAGGAAAAATCACCTTGGGAATCTTTACTGAGGTTGGTAGCTCCGGTGGGGGCTTTGCCTCACCTCGAGGCAGTCGCTCCAGCTCCGCAAGTCACATTGGGCAAGTATCTATTTACTTGGTTCGCTCAGACCTTCGAAACATCACCGCTAGAGAATTCTCCAAACGCTGGCGCAAACGCGTTGGAGACGTGGCTGGCGTAGAAAGCCTTAACTATCGGTCCAGTACAGGTCGCGGAAGTGGCGCTCCCATCGACTTAAGACTCAGTCACCCCGATATGTACACGTTGGAAAAAGGCGCGGAGGCACTTGCCGAAGAAATTGCTCAAATAGCAGGCACTCGGGATGTTGATGATGGCTTCTACCCCGGTAAAGAGCAGCTCAATCTCAAACTGAAGCCAGCCGCGCGCAGCCTTGGGTTAACGGAAACCTCGATGGCACGGCAGCTGCGCTCTTCACTTTTCGGGGCACAGGCCCTTCGCCAACAACGGGGCCGCGACGAAGTCCGCGTGTATGTGCGACTCCCACGTTCCGAACGAGAGTCCGAATTTGATATTGAAGAACTCATGTTGCGAACACCTGAGGGCGGCGAAATACCTCTCGCAAGTGCTGCAAATATCAGCAGAGGGCGTTCTTACACCAGCATTACACGAGTCGGCGGGCGCCGAGTCGTCACGGTGTCATCAGATGTCATCGAGGGTGTAGGCAACGCTAAGAAGATCGTTCGAGAAATTACTGAAAAAATTCTTCCCAAACTGCAAAACCAATATCCGGGGCTTGCTTACTCTCTTGGCAGTGAGCAAAGCGACCGTAAGAGAACACTTAAAAGTCTCGGAGACGGCTTTCTAATGGCGGTAATAGCTATGTTTGCGCTTTTATCGATTGCCTTCAAAAGCTACACGCGGCCGTTTATCATTATGACCGTTATCCCATTTGGACTCGTAGGTGCCATTGTGGGACACGCTATTATGGGGTTCAATTTGAGCCTAATGAGCATGATGGGAATTGTAGCCTTGTCAGGAATCGTGGTAAATGATTCACTGATTCTGATTGTGGCGATTGATAAAGCTCGTGATGCTGGTAGTTCGGCTTATGATGCGGCCATCGCAGGAGGCGTACGAAGATTCAGACCTATTTTGCTAACCTCGGTAACAACCTGTCTCGGACTGATGCCCATGATTATGGAAACATCCGTTCAAGCCAGATTTTTAATTCCGATGGCAATCAGTTTGGGTTTTGGTATACTCTTTGCCACAGTCATTACACTTGTTTTAGTACCAGCTGTATATCTGGTGCTGAATGATATTGGTATTGCTGTCCGCAGTCTGATAAACGGGACGCAAAATGAAACGACTGAGGGCGCGTAAGCAAACTCATTAGCACTAAAATCAAGCCGTGCATTATGCGGCAAACCAGGGAGTCTCCATTGGCAGCAAAGAAAAAAGCAGCAACCAAGAAAAAAGCAGCACCTAAGAAAGCTGCGCCTAAGAAAAAGGCAGTAGCTAAGAAAAAAGCTGCTCCAAAAAAGAAGGCTGCTGCTAAGGCGCCTGCGAAGAAAAAAGTAAAAACGTTGACCAAGCGTAACTTCAAGTGGAACGAAGGCCTCGTCGGCCGCGCTGCTAAGCGTAAGGGACCATTTGAGACAATGGATGAAGTTGAAGCAAAGCATATCAAGTCCGTACTTGACGCTTACGGCGGCGACATTCAGCGTACAGCGCTGGCACTCGGGATTGCCCGCTCAACTGTTTACCGTAAGATGAAGCGATATAAGCTTGCTTAAGGTGAATTTGAGAGCATAAGCTCGATGAAAGCCCCTTTCGCCTCAACGCGAAGGGGGCTTTTTTTTGTCCCAAGTAGCCAGTTTGTCTCACCCATTTTTCAAATGTACGGATATTTTCAGCGCTTTTTTTTAAAAAAACCGTACGCCTGATCCCCTGACAAAGAGTTCTATATGCTGCATAAGGTGGAGTCAGATCGGGGAACAATCCTGATCAAGGAGTCCAATATGTCTACCGAAGAACACGCCAAAGAATTAAAGCCACTTATCGAAGCAGCCTGGGAAAATCGCGATCTGCTCGAGCAAGAAAAATACGCGGAGGCTGTGCGTACGGTTATCGCGAAACTTGATTCTGGTGAAATCCGGGTTTGCGACCCGTCAGGAGACGAATGGGTAACCCACGCCTGGGTTAAACAAGGTGTACTGATGTACTTCGTTGTCGCCGAAATGAAAGTGATGGAAATGGGGCCCTACGAATTCTTCGATAAAATCCCATTAAAGAAAAACCTTAAACAACAAGGTGTTCGGGTCGTCCCTCCCGGTACAGTCCGTTACGGCTCTCATATTGAACGTGGCGCGGTTATTATGCCCGGTTACGTCAATATTGGCGCCTATGTCGGCAGCGGCACCATGGTCGATACTTGGGCCACCGTAGGCTCTTGTGCACAAATCGGTAAAGGTGTTCACCTCTCTGGCGGCGTTGGAATCGGTGGCGTCCTTGAGCCACCACAGGCTGCTCCAGTTATCATTGAAGACAACGCTTTTATTGGTTCACGTTGCATCGTGGTAGAGGGTGTTCATATTGGCTCAGAAGCCGTTATCGGCGCCGGCGTAACGCTTACCGCGTCTACCCCAATCATTGATGTTACAGGTGAGACCGAAGTCATCCATAAAGGAAAAGTGCCAGCCCGCAGCGTGGTCATTCCTGGTACCCGCGCTAAAGAGTTCCCTTCGGGAACCTACAATCTTCCATGCGCATTGATTATCGGAGAGCGACAAGAAAGCACCGACCGTAAAACATCGCTCAACGATGTCTTGCGCAAATTTGCAGTTCAAGTCTAACGGGTCCAAGGCCTTGGGGGGTTGAAGCGATGACTCAAAACGGCGCGACCACACCATCCGACCTCAACAAGGTCGGTCGGCTTCATGTTATTACAACTGAAACGCTGCAGACCCAATATTCTCATGCTGAGATTGCTAAGCTGGCCGCCCGCGGCGGTGCAGATGTAGTCCAGTATCGCGAAAAGCGAAACCAAAGCACCCAAACGCAGCTCAAATCCATCGAAAAGATGGCCCAAGTGCTTCAAGACACCTGCTGCCGCCTTGTGGTGAATGACCGAAGCGATTTAGCACGGGCCGCCCACTCCGGACTTCATATCGGCCCTAACGACATCGCTCCCGAAGTCGCCCGAGCTATCGTTGGTCCTGATAGAATCATTGGAGCCACTGCTAACAACTTGGAGATGCTTGATAAACTTTTAGATGCTCCCATCGACTACATTGGGGTGGGCCCGGTGTTTGGAACCCAGTCAAAAGATAACCCTTCACCCACCCTCGGAATTGATGGACTGCGCGCCATGGTCACAAAAAGTCCATTTCCAGTGATTGCCATTGGCAGTATCTCCGCAGACCAAGTAGGCGCTGTATTAGAAGCGGGCGCCCATGGTGTCGCGGTCATCTCTGGTGTTGTTCTTCAAAATGACCCAGAAAAAGCCGCACGCGAATACCGAAGCGCCATTAGAGGATTTCTCAGTCAAGCGGCACAGCAATGACAACCCGGGTACTTCAAGCAGACGTTACCGTTATTGGTAGCGGCATCATTGGCCAATCGATTGCACTGGAGGCAAGAAGTGTAGGGCTTCGCGTGGCTGTGCTCCAAAAACCGCGTATGGGTGCCGGGAGTCCTGCAGCCGGTGGTATGCTTTCCCCGGCCGGAGAGGCCTTCGACAGCGAACAAAGTCTTATCAATCTGGCCAACGAGAGCTGCCGGATCTATCCAGAGTTTATCCAAAAAGTGGAATCTCTCAGCGGGCTCAAAGCGGGTTACCAAACCGATGGAACGCTTATGATTGCTCTCACCCGAGACCATGTTGGCGAGCTGGAGCAACTCGGAGAGGCTCAACGGGCAAGGGGGCTTCATACCAAATGGATTCAACCCCAGGCACTTAAACAAATTGAGCCCAACCTCTCGCCCAGGCAATGCGGCGGCTTACTGGCCTCAGACGATCACCAGGTGAACCCCGCCCTCCTGAATAAAGCGCTCCTAAAAGCGAACCAAAACTCAGGAACACTCTTCATCCCGTATTCGGGCAAACTTGAGCTTGAACAAACATCAGGAATCGCATCCGGTGTTCTTCTAGAAGAGCACCCACTCTACGACCGCATCGAATCACCCTGGGTTGTGTCCGCCGATGGCGCCTGGAGCCACGAAATCGGAGCCCTCGCGCACATGCCACTTCGCCCCGTTCGCGGCCAATATGTTCGCCTTAAGGGACCTCAACTCATCAATCACGTGATTCGAACTCCTGACGTTTATATGATCCCGCGTGAAAACGGTGTCCTTTACCTCGGCGCCTCTATGGAGGAGGCCGGCTTTGATCATACCCCGCTGGCAGGGCACAGCATGGAACTGCTTTGGCACGCCTTTCGAGCAGTTCCCGGTATTTACGAGCTTGAGATCCTCGAAACGGCCGTAGGATTTAGACCCGCTCTACGCGACAATCTACCCGCCATTGGCCCGACAAGTATCCCCGGTCTTCTCACTGCGTTTGGCCATTACCGGCACGGCATGATGCTTGCCCCAATTACCGCAGCAGCAATACTTGAAATTCTCCAGTCAAACCGTGTACCAGAGCTTCTAAGTGCACTTTCTCCAACCCGATTCAACGATGAGAGTTCAACATGAAACTTCGTATCAATGGCGTTAGCCAAGTGCTTGAAGAAATAACTCTACTTATCCAGCTCATCGAAAAACTGACCGGCGAGCTCGATCCTCAGGGGGTTGCGGTCGCCATCAATGGCTCGGTCATTTCCAGAAGCCTTTGGACAAGCCACCTCTTACGAGACGACGACGACATTGAAATCTTAGGTGCCGTAAGCGGCGGTTGACGCCTTTAAAAATGTCCAAATGCATTGAATTCAACGATGCCCCATGAAAGAAGAGATTTGTTATGACACAAGATACATGGAAAATCGGTAACCTAACTCTCAAATCGAGAGTTCTTCTCGGTACCGCCAGCTATCCCAATATGGATGTGATGCTTGAATCTTTGAAAGCGTCCACCGCAGAGCTCGTGACCATGTCTCTTCGGCGCGTAAATGTTGAAGCCGAGGGCAGTGAAAATCTCTACAAGCTTCTCCAAGAGCGCGGTTATCATCTCTTACCCAATACCGCTGGCTGCTTTACGGCTCGGGAAGCAGTTCTCACGGCTCAAATGGCACGAGAAGCCCTGGGCACTGATCTTATCAAACTCGAAGTCATTGCCGATGAAGACACTCTTTTACCAGACTCACACGAACTCCTGGAAGCAGCGACAACGCTGGTCAACGAAGGCTTCACCGTTTTACCTTATACAAATGACGATCCTGTTCTGGCCCTGAAACTTGAAGATGTTGGCTGCGCCGCAGTCATGCCACTCGCGGCTCCAATCGGTTCGGGTCTCGGTATTCGTAATCCTCACAACATTGAGCTGATCAAAACACGAGCCAGTGTTCCAGTCATTATTGACGCAGGGCTAGGCACCGCATCGGACAT
>JABJBS010000258.1 GCA_018668695.1 Deltaproteobacteria bacterium | reverse complement strand
TTAGTCAATGTCATCCTTTTGGGTGCAATGATTGGCATGGCCGCCGTTTATCTCGTGCCCATGATTCAAGGATGGGTAGCGGGTATGGCGGTTTGGGCTGCCGGCAGTACGATTTTGGGTTGGCTCACTGGAATTTTGAGTTTTTTGCTCTGGTGTTTGGTGGGGCCCGTTGCTCTGGTCTTGGGCTTTTTGGTTCTTATGTTGGTCGGCCAGACTGTCGCGAGCCCGTTTTTGGATAGTTTGTCGGAAAAAGTTGAGTCTTTGGTGGTTGGGACGCCTGTCCATCCGCTTACGATGGGCCGCGTGATTAAGGACGTTGTGATTGCCTGCGGAGACCTCGTAGGGGGGCTTTTATTTATGATGGCGGTTAATTTCCCGCTATTTTTGGTGGGTTTGATACCTGGAGTGGGGGCTATTGCGGCGAGTATTCCAAGTTTTTGTTTCTCCGCTTGGCTTCTGGCTCAGGAGTTTATGGGGCTGAGCTTGGCTCGAAAATTTGTAGGTTACGGCGATAGGTGGAGAGCTATTTGGTCGAATAAGGCGATAACGCTGGGTTTTGGAGCTACCACAACCTTATTACTCTTTGTTCCCGGATTAAATTTGGTCCTTTTACCCATGGCGGCTGTGGGTGGCACGCTAATGTACTGTGATTTAAAGGTTTTGGGTCGGATGCCCGCTTAGGGCTTTCCGGCTGAAGACCCTTATGCTACTGCGATTTGAGCTAGAGAGCATATCCCTTGTTGTTGCCGAACACTCAGGTGCCGGCAGGCTCTCCAATAGGTTTGTTTGAAGGAAATCAGTCATGGTCCAGCGCGACTACTACGAAGTATTAGAAATTGAACGAGGGGCCGATGCCGGCTCCATCAAAAAGGCTTACCGGGCGCTCGCGATGAAGTATCATCCCGACCGGAATCCTGAGCCAGAGGCTGAAGCCCGATTTAAAGAAGCTTCCGAAGCTTATGAAGTGCTCAGTGATGATGAAAAGCGTCAACTCTATGACCGCTATGGCCACGATGGTCTAAAGAATTCTGGCTTCTCAGGATTCTCCGGCATGGAAGATATCTTTTCCAATTTTGGCGACATCTTCGGTGATTTCTTTGGCGGGGGTCGCAGGCGCTCGCGCGGTGGTCCTCAGCGTGGTGCCGATGTTGGCGCGCGTATGATTATCGAATTCGAAGAAGCAGTGTTTGGTGTTGAGCGGGAAATTACGTTCGAACAGATGGTGCATTGTGAAACATGCGAAGGCCAGGGCGGCGCTGCCGGTTCCCAGCTCAAAGTCTGTGGTACGTGCCGGGGCCAAGGTCAGGTCATGCAAGGGCAGGGTATGTTCTTGGTGAGCACAGCCTGTCCCGACTGCAAGGGCGCAGGTCAAACTCACGAGAAACCTTGTGGTGATTGTTATGGACAAGGATTGCAAGAAGGTTCACGTGAAGTGAACGTGAAGATTCCTGCAGGCTGGGAAGATGGCGTGGTGCTTCGCTATAGAGGCGGCGGCCAACCAGGTCGGCTTGGCGGTCCATCTGGCGACTTGAAGATTGAAGTGCGAGTGCGTCCGCATGATTATTTCAATCGTGAAGGCAACGACATCATCGTTGAACAAAACGTCGATATGGTTCAGGCAACACTGGGTGATGAGATTGAAATTCTCACAGTGGATGGTCCTGAGAATATCAAAGTGCCAGCGGGTACTCAGCCAAACGACATTATTACCCTTCGCAAGAAGGGTGTCCCACATTTACGAGGCAACGGCCGCGGTGATATGCATGTGGTATGTCGAGTACAGATTCCAAAGAAAATAAACGCAAAACAAAAGAAGCTCCTGGAAGAGTTTTCAGGTCTTAAGGCTTCGAAGAAAAAGGGCATATTCTCTTAGACGTGATGGAGAATCTCTTTAAAAAGAAACTTGTACTTGTCACCGGAAAAGGTGGGGTGGGCAAGTCTACCTGTGGGTTGGCAATGGCAATCGCCGCGTCCCGTGCAGGTAAGAAAGTTCTTTTTTGTGATTTGGCAGCACGCGCTGCGATGCCAACCTTACTTGGCGTAAAAGGTCTGGCGACCAGCCCCGAACGCCCTAAACCACGCGAGCTGCCTCTTTTCTGGGCAGTCCATCTTTCTGTCCCAAGTGCTATTCAGGATTATTTTGTTGAAGTACTGCCTCACAAACGCTTGGTTCAAATTGCGACAGGCAACAAAGTATTAACTCGGCTTTGGAAAGCGGCGCCTTCTTTTAACGAGCTTGTCCTTCTTCACTCCATTTCGCACCTCGTGGCAGGCACTCATAAGCGATGCCCCGAAGAGTTTGACCTCGTGGTTGTAGATATGCCCGCATCCGGTCACGCCATTACGATGTTGGGTGTGCCGCAGGGAATTACTCGAATTGCAAAATTTGGAACCATCGCAACGCTTGCCGCTACTCTTAAAAAACTCTTGGACGACCGAGTCAACACTGCTCTTGCAGTGGTCACTTTGCCCGAGGAGTTACCTGTAAACGAGAGTATCCAGCTGGTAGGTCGTTTGAAGAATGAAGTGGGAATCGAAACCGAGCAGATTATAATCAACGGTATCTATGCCAATGAACTCAATGCTGAAGAAGCCAAGCTGCTTGATAAAATGTTGGTCGAGCTTCCTTCGGGGCCTGCTAAAAACCTAATCACGCTTGGCTCTATCAACGAGACCGTCAGGAAACGACAATCTGCAAGAATGGAAATGCTTAAGGATACGCTGAAGCTTTCCTTCACGGAAGTCAGTGCATATTCGAAGCGAGGCTTTACGTTGGTTGATCATGTTGCCAAACAAATGGTTGGTACTTCGCCATGACAACACTCCTGGAACAAATTAAGAATAAACGTGTGGTTCTTTGTGCCGGACCTGGCGGGGTAGGAAAGACCACGTCGAGTGCAGCTTTAGCTTTGGCTGCTGCGCGCTCAGGTCGCAAGGTATGTGTCTTAACGATTGATCCAGCCAAGCGCTTAGCGGACGCCCTGGGTGTTGAACTAACCAATGAACCTACTCGGGTAGAGCCCGAAGCGTTTAAGCAGGCAGGTCTCAGCTTTGATGGCGAGCTACACGCGTTGATGCTGGATCCGGAAGTTACACTGCGTGCTTTGATTCTAGATAATGCTCCGGATAGAGCGATTGCAGACCGTGTGTTCAACAATGTTATCTTTCAGCAGCTTTCTGGCGCAATGGCCGGAACGCTAGAGTATACGGCAGTTGAGAAGCTTCACGACCTCCATACAAATTTCGATTTTGATTTGATTGTGGTGGATACGCCGCCATCAAAGAATGTTTTAGATTTTCTCGAAGCACCTGAATATGTCTCACGCTTTTTAGAAGAGAACATTTTTAAGTGGTTCACCATTCTAGATCCTGAGAGTCAGGCTAAGTCGTTTGGAGCAGGGCTGCTCAAGCGCACCGGAAAACTTATTTGGGATGTATTAGGGCGAACCCTGGGTGTAGATTTCGTGGCACAGCTCGGAGATTTCTTCCGTGCGATGGAGTTTCTGGCGGCTGAGTTCAGAAAGCGTGCCCTAAGATTGGGAGAGCTACTGCGCTCATCTCAAACCGCTGCGCTCGTTGTTGCAACCACGGATGATTTTGTTGTCAGTGAAGCTGCGTTTTTGTGCCGAGAGATTAAGGATCGCAAAATTCCATTTGCGGGTTTTATTGTGAACCGAACCGAGGTGAGACCAGGCATTGCTTCAATTGAAACAGCGATTGAAGAACTAAAGGCTGCAGCAGGTGATGATCCCGCGGCCGTAGGATTGATTGAAAAACTTTTAGTGATGTTTAACGGTAGAAGTGAACGGATCGCCGCCGAAGAGAAAGCACTAGACGTATTAAAAGAATCATCGTCATTTCATGGACACCTAACAACCTTGCCGCTCATGCTTGAAGAAATTCATGATCTTATGAGCTTGCACAGATTGTCTGTTTATATGGGTGCGCCCCGCTGAGTGCAGGGCGAATTGATTAAGCGTTACGGCTCATCCACTTAGCGATGTTCTTACGAACGGTGTCGCTTGCACCTTCAAAGCGAAGTCTCATAGAGAGCTGGCCTTTGACGGTAACGATTTCAACAACTCGTGCATTAAAAGTCATCGGCTTTTCCATACCGGATAGTCGCAATTCGAGACTTGTTACATTACCAGGCCAGATTGGCTCATTGGCCATACACATCAAACCTCCAAAGGAGAGGTCGATTCCGCGCACTTCAGATCCGGTTTCCTGCATGTAAACTGTAAACGGTGCTTTAACGCGTGGCAAAATGCGACGATTCACAACCGGTCGGGTCATTTGAGGTGGAACCTCTAAGATGCCCAGAGGCTTTTCTTCGAATATCTCTTGAATAAGTGGTTGTGCTGATGCCATGTTAATCTCCGATGTTGGGTGTGTTACAAGGAACACGCCTTGCTTGCTTGAAACAAACATCCCACCCGAACTTCAATTTGTAAAAAAATCGGCCGGAGAAAATCGGCAAGAAATAGCACTTGGTGATGCACTTATTTAAGTGCTTCAGTGTGTGAATGGGCCCGGTAGATAGGGGCGAAGAGGCCCCCGCCGAAGCGGGGGAAATCTACTTACTGGATACAGGCCGGGTCGCAGCTGCAGCGGAAATCGTCGCAGTCTGTATAGCCGTTACCGTCGTTGTCAGTGCCATCTGTGCAGTTACCAGTTTCTGCGGTTGCACATACAGTCACGTCACATGATTGCTGACAAGAAAAGTCTGCACAGTCCATATAACCGTTGCCATCATTGTCGATGCCATCGCTGCAGGTTTCGTCAGTAACTTCTGCATCGCCGCCATTGCCGCCCGTTGGCTCATCACAAGTATCGACGCAGCTTTGGCAACCCATGTCTTCACAGTCAACGTATCCGTCGCCGTCGTTGTCTACGCCGTCGCTGCAATCTGCAGCAGACTTTTCAGCGAGGTCAGTACATGCGTCGGTGCAAGCATAAAGGCAGGCGAAGTCTTCACAGTCGGTGTAGCCGTTGCCATCGTTGTCGATGCTATCTGTACATACGCCAGCGTCATCGCCTTCGTTCCACTCTGCAGGGCAGATGGTTACGGCCGCCGCGCCTGTGCAGCTGAAGTCTTCGCAATCAGTAAAGCCATTGCCGTCGTTGTCGATGCCATCAGAGCATAGTTCGTTGGTGTTTTCTTCTGGTCCACCGTTGCCGCCATTGCCACCGGTATTTTCGCAAAAATCATTACAGTTCTGGCAGCCGCTGTCTTGGCAGTCGGTGTAACCATCGCCATCGTTATCCACGCCATCTTGGCAATCTTCAGCTGACTTCTCAGCAAGGTCTGTACAGGCATCAACGCAACCATAAAGGCAGGCGAAGTCTTCGCAATCAACGAAGCTGTTGTTGTCGTTGTCGATGTTGTCGGTGCAGTTGCTGGCGTCGTCGCCTGCTTGCCACTCTTGAGGACAAATCGTCACTGCTG
>JABJBS010000257.1 GCA_018668695.1 Deltaproteobacteria bacterium | reverse complement strand
TGGTGATGAGCGCAGAGCGAGCCAAAGAGCTTGGTCTTCAGCCTTTAGCGCGCATTGTGTCTACGGGCGTAAGCGCACTCAACCCAGAAATCATGGGGCTTGGTCCTGTTGCTGCGAGTCAGCAAGCGATGAAGCGCGCGGGCATGAGCATCTCGGATGTAGATCTCGTGGAAATCAATGAAGCGTTTGCAGCCCAGGTGATTCCATCGGCTCGTAACCTCAATATTGACGAAGCTAAGCTGAATGTGAGCGGCGGTGCCATTGCCTTGGGTCACCCCTTTGGCATGACGGGCGCGAGAATTCTCACCACGCTTCTCACCAACCTCAAAGCACACGACAAAACCATCGGCCTTGAAACGATGTGTATCGGTGGCGGCCAGGGTATGGCCATGATTGTGGAGCGGCTTAGCTAAGCTTATTGCGCGCCGTAAGGCTTCATGGCCGGAGTTGCTTCTGCCAAAAGGCCTCGTACTGCGGGGCCTACATCGGCGGGGTTCCATCTTTCGCCTTTGTCTACCTGAGGACCTCTTCGCCAGCCATCGCCCACAATGATTTCACCGCCGACCAGTTCAAACACTTGGCCGGTTACATCTTTAGAGTCTGCGCTACCAAGCCAAGCAACCACCGGTGAGATGTTGGCAGGATCCATAGCATCAAAACCTGCGTCTGGTTTTTTCATCATGTCGGCAAAGGCGTCTTCGGTCATACGGGTTCGAGCAGCCGGTGCAATGGCGTTGGCGGTAATGCCATAACGACCGAGCTCGGCTGCTTGTACGAGTGTTAAAGATGCAATGCCTGCTTTGGCCGCGGAGTAATTACTTTGACCCACGCTCCCTAAAAGACCTGCGCCGCTGCTGGTGTTGATGATGCGTGCGTTCACTTCTTTGCCAGCTTTGCTTTCCGCGCGCCAATAGGCTGCGGCATGCCGGGTGGTGCAGAAGTGTCCTTTAAGGTGCACGCTGATGATGGCATCCCATTCTTCTTCGCTGGTGCTCACAAACATGCGGTCGCGCACATAGCCTGCGTTGTTCACAACCACATCGAGACCGCCGAAAGTTTCAATGGCAGTTTTGACCATATCGCCGGTTTGTTCCCAGTTGGTTACGTCGGCTCCGTGAGCAATGGCTTCGCCGCCCATAGCGCGAATGGCTTCAACCACTTCTCCGGCAGGCCCCGTGGAGCCACCGGAACCATCGAGCTCAGTACCGATATCGTTCACCACAACCTTGGCGCCTTGGCGACCGAATTCCAATGCGTGTTCGCGGCCAATCCCGCGTCCGGCACCTGTAACAATCACAACTCTTCCAGCACATATCCCTGTCATTGGATTTCCTCTTCGTTGGCACTCAAATAGATGAGATTTTCTAGACTCATGTATCGACCAAGCACGAGTGCGGGGCAAGGCTTTGTATGTAAAGGGTTTTTCCTTTTTATGACGGCCGAGACAGGTGTCCGAAAATGTTGAGAAAGTTTAAACTGGGCTCATCTTGTTTGAAGAAAACCCTGTAATTTCAAGTCATAAGGGCTAAAGGGCTTAGGAGTATGCTCCAGTAGCTTGCATCGGTCGCTGGCTACCGTAACAATACTTCTAGTCCTAGGGCAGCTCGAGGGAGGCGCAGTGAAAAATTGGTGTTTAATTCTCTTTATTTGCATGGCTTCGCTCTCGGTGTCGGCCTGTGGGGATGATCCCGCAGTGGCTCTGACCTGCGACGATATCTATCCGGCTGATCAGGTTCAATTTTCAGAGCTGGCAACGCTCATGAAATTGCAATGTGGGTTCTGCCACTCCAAGGACAGTCCAGTTTATGGATACGACTACAGCACGCCAGGTGCCGCCTACGACAGTACTGCTTACAAGCCGCGCTCAGTCTATTTTCAGTTGGCTTCAGGACTGATGCCGCCCGGTGAAGGGCAATGGTCAGAGGATAATCTAAAACTCTTTCGCAGCTGGTACTGCCACGGAGCGTTGTATGAATAAGAAAATGTTGGGAACTCTTTTAGGGCTGTGCCTTTTACTGGCGCCAGCTTGGTCTATGGCTTCCACGTTTGAAGTGGCCAAAGACAGCAACATTACCTTCGTTGCGAAAATTACGGGCAGTAGTTTTAAAGGCGAATGCGAAACGCTAACCGGTACAGCCTCTTTGGATGCGGCCACTCAAAAGCTTACTGCGCTTGAGTTTTCGCTCAAAGCCGAAGACATCAAAACCGGCATGGACCAGCGTGATGGTCATATGTACAAAAAGTATCTCGAAACAAAAGAGTTTCCGATGGTGACCTTCAAGGCCGCTGAAGTGGT
>JABJBS010000256.1 GCA_018668695.1 Deltaproteobacteria bacterium | reverse complement strand
TGGATCGCCCGTCATGTCCCAGCTGCTCTTAAACTCAACCACTTCAGCACAGTCTTCGTCTAAACACCCATATCGGCCGTAAACCGGGAAGCCGTCGGCTGCGTATCCCACAATAGGACTGGGGAGAGTTGTGTCGCGCTCGGAAAGGAACCATGGATCTTCATTTAGGCTCTCAGGCGTAAGGCAGATATCGAGCAAGGCGTGATAGTGATACTCATTGGCCGTATGCCCTAAGCAACCATCCATGAGTGTACCTGAACCATCGGCTGCCGCTGCGGAGTTGTCGTTATTATAGACAGGGTCACCAAACTGTTCGGCCTGAGGGATTCCGCCTTCATTAGGACCAAAAAAAGGCGCTCCATTGACAGCGACTCCTACAAATCCCAAAAGAGGAATATCCGTGGACGCATCCGCAACCTGAGGATTTAGCGGGATCTGATAAGCATGATTTGCGGCCGTTAAAGCATTGGGTGTGGTCTGCACAAAAGTGTAATGAGGAATCCCGTTGCCTTCAACCAGTAGGTAATCATCCATACAGGTAACACTCAGAGTTGGGTCTGGATAATTACCGCCTGCTCCTTGAGACATTTCTATATCGAGAAAATGCGCGGCTTGAGGGCAGTCGCCGCTAAGCATTCCCTCGCCTGTACCCGCTGGGCTTGTTGAGGATGAGCCGTTTTCTCCTGAGCCTGTTCCACCCGTTTGGTCTGAACTATTCTCATCTTGCGTTTCAGCATCTTCTAAGTTCGATTCGCTGCAACCTATAATCAGGCAACACGCGACGGCGAAAACTCCAGCACCAGACTTCATCATGAACAACTCCTCTTGAGACAACAATCACCACTGAATGGCGCACACGAAGAAAATGTTAAATCGATGGGCGAGAAAATGAAAAACTCTGGCCGGCCCTTCACTTACATTGTTCTCGGCAGGCATTAATAACTGATGGCGAAAACGAGGTAACGAGGGCGGATACTAAAAAGTAGGCAAAAAAAATGCTCGGGATAACCGAGCAATTCATTGAATCTAAAAGTGGTCGGGGCGACACGATTCGAACATGCGACCCCCTGCTCCCAAAGCAGGTGCTCTACCAGGCTGAGCTACGCCCCGACGTGAGGGCCTGTTTATTACGGACAACCTACGGTTTGCAAGATTAAAAAGATCAAAAAACCATAAGAATCAACGTGTCTGCCGGGTCGCCACCGGCTACCTGATCGTGCTAAGACTTCCCGCCATGAGTGTAAATCAGAACGAAGAAGTGGCGGAAGCCATTGTCACGCGGGTTATGCAGAAACTCGGACCGTTAAACCCTGAGACCACGCGGGTGGTGGCACAAGAAGTGGCTGCTGTCCTCGGACAAGCTCCCGTCGCCCCTGTAGCGCCTCAACCAGTCCAGCAGGCCGAACGGGTGGTTGTAACTGCCAATGGCCGCAACCGGGCCGGAATAGTTGTGCGTTTAACCACTGCAATTGACGAATTTGCTGGTGATATCAGGGACATCAGTCAAACCATCGTCGGCGAATACTTCACCATGATCATCGTGGTCGACATCTCCCAGGCCACAAGCCAGGGGTCGCGATTCAACACCTTTAAGCAGCGGCTTCAGCAAATCGGCGAAGAGTTGGGCATCCATGTGGTGGCTCTTCACGACGATATCCTCGCTGCGATGCACAGTGTGTAACCATGAGCCGCGCAGACTTTCATAGCGGAACCCGAGGCGATCTTTTCGAGACGCTGCGTATGGTCGAAGTAGAAAACTTCGATATTCGCACCACAACTTTGGGTATTTCACTCTTTGATATCGCCGGAAGTGATGCGGGCCTCCCCGAGCGCGTCTACAACCGAATCCTCGAATACGGCGGCAAGCTGGTCGAAACTGCGCAAAGCGTGGAAGCCGATCTGGGCATGCCCATCATTAATAAACGCGTATCCGTTACACCCGTCGCACTGGTTGCTGGTGGCGGCGGCCCCAAACTGATGGTGGAAACTGCCAAAGCCCTTGATGCTGCAGCCAAAGACATCGGCATCGATTACATCGCCGGTTATTCAGCCTTGGTTCATAAAGGCATCTCTAAGGGCGACGCCGCCTATATCGAGAGCCTCCCAGATGCCATTGTTGCCACCGAGCGGCTTTGCTGTTCCATCAATGTGGCCAGTACACGAGCCGGCATCAATATGGACGCCATTGGTTTAATGGGTCACACCATTCTCGAGATGGCTAACCGTACGGCCGATGCTGACGGCGTGGGCTGCGCGCGATTTGTCGTGTTTAGCAACGCAGTAGAAGACAACCCGTTTATCGCCGGTGCCATGCACGGTGTCGGTGAACCTCAAGCCGTGCTCAACGTCGGTATCAGTGGGCCAGGCGTTGTGCATTCGGCGCTCAAGCGGCTCATGCAAAACCCGCCGCCCAATATGGACCTGGGTAATATTGCAGACGTTATCAAACGCATGGCCTTTAAGTGCACCCGAGCGGGCGAGCTCGTCGGACGTGTCGTCGCTCAGCGCCTAGGTGTTGATTATGGTGTCGTTGATTTGTCTCTCGCCCCAACTCCTGCCGAAGGCGATTCCGTTGCAGATATTCTGCAAACTATGGGCCTTGAACGCGTCGGCGGACACGGTACCACAGCGGCTTTGATGCTTCTTACAGACGCCGTTAAAAAAGGCGGAGCCATGGCTTCAAGCTATGTTGGCGGACTTTCTGGAGCATTTATTCCAGTGAGCGAAGACCAAGGTATGATTGATGCGGTACGCATGGGTGCATTGTCCTTAGATAAACTTGAGGCGATGACCAGTATCTGTTCCGTTGGCCTGGATATGGTCGCAATCCCGGGCGATACGCCTCCGGATGTGATCAGTGCAATTCTAGCCGATCAAATGGCCATTGGGGTGATGAACAACAAAACCACCGCAGCACGGCTCTTACCAGTGCCCGGACGCGGCCCTGGTGACATCGTTTCCTACGGCGGCCTGCTGGGCGACGGTATTGTCATCGATGTGAATAAACATTCACCAAGTGAGTTCATTCGTTTGGGTGGCAGAATCCCAGCGCCGATTCATTCAATGCGCAACTAGCCCTTTAAACGGGCACACGTCTCATAGTGAGAAATTGTCTTTTCAGCTTCCATCTCCATGGTGCGCTCCTCTAGCATTTTCTGGCGCGCGCGTGCTCCAGTACCCTCTTGGCGGCCCAAAAACGCTTCAAGCCCAGTTGCGATATCCTGCGGCAAACGACTTGCCACTGGAAACCCAACCGCCGCATCAACAACATCTGCTATGGCGCCATCTTGAACACCAACAACCGGCAGTCCACAACTCATGGCCTCAAGTACCGCTCTCACCGAGGCATCGTTACCCGCTTGAGCACTAAACGCTGCATCCATCGCCGCATAACCATTAAGTAAGTCATCGCCTTCTAAATAACCGCTGAAGTGAATGCGTTCGGCCATCGAGCTTGCTGCAGCTTTTGCCTTAACATTTTCATGCTCTTGCCCACTGCCGACAAAGAGCAAATGCAGCGTTGGGTTATTTAAACTTTGCGCAGCATCAATCAGCTCTTCTTGCCCCCGGTGCATCATCAGTGCGGTGTGACCCACAACCTGAGCATTCCCGGGAATGGCAAAAGCTTTTCGAGCCTCTTTACGCTTCGCCAAATTTGCCGGCACAAAATACCCCGTATCAATCGGGCCCGGAATCATCGCAACCCGCTCGCCCAGATCACCCAGCTGGTTTTCTAAACCTTGGCGGTGGGCCTCAGAGCGCACAATCCAGCCATCGGCGCGGCGGTTGAGATTCTTTTGACCCAGGCGATTTTTCAAGGAGCGCTGCGCGTGAATCGTACGAATACGCACGCCAGGAAACCCGGCGCCACTGGCAAACGAGGCAAGCGTATGGTCATGGGACATATGAACATGCAGCACATCCACTTCTTGTTTCAAAAGCTTCTTTAAGGTGCGCACATCACGCAAGACTTCGATCGGAGAAGATTTTGTAGAAAGGGTAAGCTTGCCCGGCGGTGCTATAGCAGCTGCCGCTACTTGAGGATCACCTGATTCTTCAAATGAGTTGAAACTGCCGCGTTTCGTATCGTGCGCCAGCCAGACATCGTGCCCAAGTTCACGTTGCGCGCAGGCAAGCCTCAAGGTCGATGGGAGAGGACCGCTGTAGAGAGAATAACTAACAAGATGAAAAATGCGCATCAGCTCAGGATGTCCGTCAGACCCCCGTGATTTACAAACTTCCAGAAATCGCTGCGCTCATCGTCCTCTAAGAGAACAAGTTCAACGCCCGCCCCCCGCTGTCCTTCTTTAACGCCCATCCAACGAATTGCGCCCATCATTGGAAAACTCTCACCGGTCCTTGGATGAACCGCGTCGATTTGAATCTGGGTACCAATGGTAAAGTCTCGGTCGGTAATCATGAAAAGTCCGCCCGCCGAGATATCGTGGGTGTAAACAGCGGTGAGTTGATCCACATCCTTGAACCGAATCTTCAAAGTGGCGTCTGTCCGCGTATTGTACCGAGCCTCAACACCCACTTCATTG
>JABJBS010000255.1 GCA_018668695.1 Deltaproteobacteria bacterium | reverse complement strand
TCCATAGCGTCTGATTATGAAAATGATCCTTCCGGGTGCTTGGTCTCTATGGGTCAAATGGAGACCGTCGTTCTTGAAGAGGGCGCGGATCTTCCCGCGAACATGGATGACCTAGCCGCGCTGGATATTGAAGGAAGTGACCCATTTATTGTGATTGTGCCGGACACAGAGAGTGAGGATGGTTTTCAGGTCGGGCATCTGAGTCCGAACCATTTTGGGTCAACACTTGGTCAGCTTCCGGTCATCTTCAAATCCATTTTAGATCTTCCCTGGGACGAGCCGCCCGCTAATGAAGTTTTGGTGGATTTCAATGAAGAAGTTACGCAGAACGTCTGTGGGACTTTTACGGATGGCTTGTTGAGCGATCAGGACCTGCTTACGGTTTTTTATTCTCCTCTGAACTTCGTCAATGGCATTCCCGGAGCGGAGACGCCTGTCTATCGGGCAGTGGCGTTGTTGCAGAATGATTAATTCAGCGATGTGTTCTAATACTGGTCTGTCCAGATTAACCTAAAATCATTGCAGAAAATGGTTGTCAGACCGTCACCAACAAATCTCTCTTGAATCATTTTCCATCCCCCTCGCAACTCTGCTAAAAAACTCCCCGATACCGGGTTCAGTTCCAGGTTTATCGCGCAGGAGAGTTCACATGCCCGAATTTAGAGTCGACCGTCGTGATTTAGAATTTGTTTTATTTGAACAAGTTGATGCTCAACGATGCCTTGAATACGACGCTTATCGCGAGATGAATAAAGAGACATTAGATTTGGTTTTCAATGAAGTCATTAAGGTTGGCCGTGAGGTTCTTGGTCCCATAAACGGACCTGCGGATCGTAAGGGCTTTCAAGTGGTAGACGGCAACGTTCTCGTGAGCGAAGAATTTCATCATGCGTACCGGGTTTTTCGAGAAGGTGGCTGGTTTGCGCCGAGTAGTAATCCAGCTTTCGGTGGAATGGGTCTTCCAATTTCAATCTGTGTTGCCTTAGCGGATGTTTTCACCGGTGCGTGTTCCGCATTCATGAACTTTTCAGGCCTGACTGCCTCGGGCGCTCATCTCATCGAGTGTTTTGGTAGCAAGAAACTGCAAGAACTCATGGTGGAGCGGCTTTACACCGGTGAATGGATGGGAACCATGTGTTTGACCGAGCCGCAGGCAGGCTCGGCGGTGGGTGATATATCCACACGTGCCGAACCCATCGACCAGAGCGACCAATACCGCATTCGGGGCAATAAGATTTTTATTACGGCCGGCGATTCGGATTTGCCTGAGAATATTATTCATTTGGTATTGGCCCGGGTTGAAGGAGATGCAGCCGGGACAAAAGGGATCAGTCTCTTTGCGGTTCCAAAATATCATCTCGGACCCAATGGCGAAATCGGAGAGCGCAACGACGTAACGCTGACCGGCGTGGAACATAAAATGGGGCTCCATGCTTCCCCGACTTGTTCTTTGGCTTTTGGAGAGAAGGGCGACTGCCGTGGATGGCTTATCGGCGAGCAATCCAAAGGCATCGTGTACATGTTTCAGATGATGAACGAGGCTAGACTTTTAACCGGAGCACAGGGCTCGGGCTTGGCCAACGCGGCTTACCAATATGCGCTGCACTACGCGAAAGAACGTGTCCAAGGAGCAAAGCTGACAGACCGCGGCAGCGATGCGACTCCCGTTGCGATTATTGAGCATCCGGATGTGCGGCGAAACCTCATGATGGCAAAATCGATTTCGGAAGGCATTCGCGTTTTGCTTTTACAGACTGCGGTTTATGGCGAGGACGCGCGTAATCATCCTGATGAAGGTGTGCGTGGCCGGTCCCAGGATCTTATGGATTTTCTTACCCCCATCTGCAAAGCCTACGCGTCGGACCAAGGTTTCAAGGTTACGGAGTTAGCGATTCAGGTTCTCGGAGGGTACGGCTATATCTCTGAATATGGGGTTGAGCAGACCATGCGTGATTCCAAAATCACATCGATTTATGAGGGGACGAATGGGATTCAAGCGATGGATCTCCTGGGGCGAAAAATGAGGCTCAAAGGGGGCGCGCTTTTCATGACGTGGCTCCAAGAAGTCACGCAGTCTCTTGAGGGAGTGACTCCTAATCTCAATGCGGAGGTTGCCGCTCTTAATAAAGCGAAAGAAGTTCTGGGCGGTGTTGCGATGCATTTACAAGCAGCTGCCCAGTCTGATTTAGAATCCGCTTTCCTAAACGCGACTCCATTTCTCGAAATGTGTGGCCATGTGGAGGTTGCTCGGCTTCTTATAGGCGGAGCTCATGTCGCCGCCGGACGATTAGAGGACATCCTTAAAAAATCCGAGGTTTCTTCAGAAGACAGATCCGAATTTATCAAGAGTCATGCTGAAGCGAGGTTCTACGACGCCAAGGTCAAAACGGCCAAGTTCTTTGTGAACTCGGTGATTCCTCATGTGCGGGCAACGGCCAACGGAATCCAGAGTGGTGACCGGTCTGCGCTTGATATTGTTTTCTAGAGAAATGAGTTGAGAAACAAGGAAGCTGTTTAGGGGATAACAGCCTCTTAGGCTTTAAGCCCATCAATGGTTTGAGGCTCCACAAGAATTTTCTGCCTAGCAGCTTGTTGCATGTCTACAACTTGGTCGGTCTCATCGACAATCTCGCCGGTTAATACCTCGAGCACATCTTCAAGACTTACCACACCGGCTACACCGCCATAGGCATCTTCCACCACGGCAATGTGCTGCTTGTTTCGCTGAAATGTTGTGAGCAGGTCATCGGCGGCAATTCCCTCAGATACATGTTGCACCGACGTATGGTGGTCGGCAATGGGTTCGCTTCCATCTCCATTAATGAGGGCCGCTAGAAGCTGCGATTTAAGCGCAAAGCCAAGCACATGATCAGGTGTGTCGCCCACAATAATCAAACGGCTATGCTGAGAGTTGATGATAAAGTCTTTGGCATCTTTGAGTGCATCTTGGCCATTGAGGTAAGTCATGGCTATACGCGGCGTCATCAAATCTTGGGCGGTGGTGTCGTTAAGCTTAAACACCTGCTGCAGCATTTTCGCTTCGTCATCTTCAATAACTCCCTCATCGAGACCAATTTGGGCAAGGAGCCGTATTTCACCTTCGTTGGTGGTGAGGTTGGTTTTACCCCGGGTGATGGGTGCGGTAATTTGCTCCAGAAACCAAACCACCGGCGTAAGAATTCGAGTCATGATGAGAATGCTGGGGGCAACTTTAAGAGCCACTTGCTCCGAATACAGTTCACCTAGGGTTTTCGGAATAATCTCAGAGAACACGATGATGAAGAGGGTAAGCACCCCTGAGAAAATGCCAAGCCATTCACTGCCCAGGGCATTGGCAGCCAAAGCGCCCACGGTGATGCTGCCTACGATGTTGGCGATGTTGTTGAGGACCACGATGGTTGCAATGGGCCGATTCATATTTTCTAGAATTTGAACGAGCTGCCGCGCCCCATATCGATTGGTCTCCAAGGCTTTGCGGGCTTTGACCATTGAAACGGAAAAGAGAGCTGCTTCGGTGCCCGAGCAAAATGCGGACGACACGAGGACAACAAGAACTGCAAGTGTCAGTGGGATCATGAGTCTTGGTTGACTCGCTGGTTATGCATTGAATGGGCTATCATCGTTCCAAGTGGGATTTGCTCCGGAGTTAATATGGGCAAGAACCACTCATTGGCTAATATAGTCATCCATCCCGGTACCACAACGGCTGCCTGGTAAAATTCTCCGACTATCCTTAAAAAACTGGCATTCGGATGGGCAGAAGTGCGAAATTTGTAATTAAATTAGGTTTCTTTGGCTTGGGCAAGGAGGCTGCGTTGAGCATATTTGGGATTCTTCTTCGTTCCTGAGCACCGACTCAGCACTCACAATCACAGAACATGCGGCTGATTCCAGTGACCGTCTGACCGGATTGGTCTTGAAGGTCGATGCTGCCGTAGGCCGTGGTGATAAGAAGGTAGCTTTTAGCATCATGTTCAATCACAGCTTGAATGGTATCCCATGTGGTGTCTATCCACTTGGAGCTAAGCTTACCGTTGCGAATCACGGCGCTGAGTCGTTGATGAAAGTCATCGCCGCCGCAGTTGGTCCAGGCCTCTCCTGTAAAGTAACGCACATGCTGCAACGTGTCCGAATCTGAACCCAGTGGGTCCATTTTAAAGTGGCTTTTTAGGTCCTCTCCTTGGTCGTTGGCGTGGTCTTGTCCGGCTTTGCGAAGAGCTACCACCTCGGGTTGGCTGGGAAGGCCACTGATACTGTGTTGGTCTAAAGGCGCTTTAACATCAAAACTTTGTGGATCGGGGATGCTCTGAATAGAGAGAGCAGTACCGGGGAAATAGGCCATGGCGACTGTGCCTTCGCCTCTGAGTTCGCAGTCTAACTGAGCCATCACCTGAGGTTTTCCGCAGCCGGGTTCTGTATGGTTCCCATTTTGCCATGAGAAGTGGGGCTGGCCCCAGGTAAGCGATACAAACCTTTTGATCTTACAGGTGCGAGGCGGTGCTCCTGGACTCGTTGATTGAGTGATGATGCGTTGTCCTACTTTCAGATCGCCGACGCTCAGCGGTATGAGGTTGCTAAGCCACACTTGGCGATTACCATCCACAGCCCTCTGAGGCCCGGCCTTGACCAGTGCGCGCTCTACGATAGCTTCCCCGGCTGCTACCGGGATGAGTGCCCGGTTGTCCCATTGAACCACGGGAAAGAAAGGAAGTGCCCGATCCATAAAGGTGGCTTGACGCTTACAGGCTTGCTCCACACGCGGGTCTATACCCACGAATTTTCCCGCATGCTTAAAGTAGTTGTTGATGCCGGCTTTCTTGAGTTTTTGGGTGAGCAGCTTAGCTTCTTGTTTGGTTGCGAAGCTGCCGCCGACTAAAATGTGCCAGCAGGGCATCAGACCTTTGAAGTACGATGACCAAGTTGCCATAGGCTTAATGCCTTGCTTCGCGAGCTTGGCTGATGTGTTGTCCCAGCCTTTGGGAAGCGCGCCTTGGTCGTCCATGGCACCCAGGATGACCAGCCAATGATTGTCCATTGATTTGCCATCGGATTCTGTGATGCTTGGATGGCTTGCCGTCTTGGTTGCCGGCTCTTTACGGGGCTCTGCTGCTTCCAGGGCCGCAGGTTCTTCATTCTGTGGGGGATGTGCGATTGACTGAGTATCAGCTTGGCATCCAGCCAGAGTGAAGAGTAGTGCAGTAAGTAGGTGGGCTGGGGTATTCATTGATGCTCCTCCTTTGAGCCGGTCGATGTATAGAACGATAGACGGGACTATTCAATTGGAACGATTTGAGCTGTTGCCCTTACAATTGTCATGTACCGGCATTCCGGCCTAAGGTGGCCTTGAGTCTTCGAGGATAGAAATCAGGAGATAGGAAGCCATGAGCCAGTTTGATTTGGCATCGGTGATTTGGATTGCGGGCGGTCTTGCTGGGGTTGCTTGGATGGCGGGAGGATTTCTTTCACCAGTTGCAGGCCAATGGCGTGACCGAGACAGACTGGTAGAGCTTAAGCAATTTGGCCCCTGGGTCTGGGGATCTTGTAAAATAGCGGGCGGAACTCAGCGGTACCTTGGAAAAATTTGGCTAGGTAATCTCCTTTTGGCGCGGCGAGACTACGGACAACAACATCTTCTTCAACTTGGATTTAATAAAATTCAGGCAAAGTCTGTGCAAGGGCAGGTGATGGTGCGGTTGCGCTTGAAGCGAGAAGGGGATGTGCTACGCGGAAACCTCTGGGGAACCCGGTTCAAGTTCAACCCTCAGAGCCAGAGGGCGATTTCAGTGCAGGCAACGGCAGCAGAAGGCCGCGAGTGGATAAGAGTCTAAGGCGACATTTTCAGGGTTTCGTGGGCGAGGAGCCCATTATACTTTAGCTTGTGCTTTGAGCTGCTTGGCGGCCATTGCATAGCCTCCATCGCCGCCGTCAATGAAGTGAATATGTTCACCGGCATTCATGGTCGGCACATAACAGGTCATCAGGGCCTCGTGAGAGCAATGAATGCCATAGTGAATAGTGCCTTTGGCGAATTGCTCTTCGCATAGCTTCTCGATGGCGTTTATCTGAAACTGAGAGCAGTCGAGTACCATGCGAAGCATCTCATCAAATTTTTTGTAATCACTGTGCGATGGGTTTTCATCCATGTAGCGTCTCATGCTGGGAATAAGCTTGAAGAGGTTGGTTGCGAATATCATCCAGGCCATCACGATGGTGGCCATTCGCCCCAGTAAGGAGAGGAAGCTGCGCTGGAATCTCTTCTCTGCCGTGAGCATCTTACTGAGTGACCGATACCTCATTTTTTCGGGGTTTACTGGATTGGCGGTTTCAAGGTTTCCGCCCATAATCGCTTCAAGTTTCTTCGTGAACTGCAAGTAGGTCGCCACTTTGTCTTTGTGAAGAGCCTGCACCAGTAGCGTGATTATTTTCCCGTTTTGAGACTTCAGTGGCTGCCATCTGCACGAGAGCTTGCTGAGGTCTGTTGCGTTGTTACCATGGCATGCAACACCATATTTTTCTTCACTCTCTTTGACTTTTGCTTCGGCTCTGGTGAGTGCACCCCCGCGAAAGACGGCCATGGGGTACCGGCTTTGCAGTTCGTATTTGCCAACAAGTACGGGCAAGCCCTCGTCTTCAAGCTCTGCTACAGAGACCATGCCAACACGAAGCCCCAGGCCGAAATTAGACTCAGCCAAAGTGCGCAAAGCGCAGAGTTCGTTCTCGGCTTCTTGTTTTTTATAGTCGGGGATAATGGCTGTTGCCCCATCACCACCAAAGGCAAAAGGGAAGGCTTCTTGGGCCATCACATTTTGCAGTGAAGCAATGGTGGCGGCGCCGATGGTATTTACATCTTGGTAGCGTCCGTTTTCTATGGCTTTTGTAGAACCTTTAACATCGGTGATGATGACCCACCAATTCCTGGGAGCCGCGTGATAATTAGAGGCGTCAAAGCTCTTACTGAACTCGGTGAAGCATGGCATCTGGGTATAGAATGTTTCGGTGATGCTCATAGGTATAAACTACTAAGATGCGTCGGGCGCCGCAAGCAGGGCAGCGTTTGAGGTATTTCATGGGTTCTGACCATTTTGAGACCAAGTCGCAGGGCACCCCGATATTGTTCGGGAAACCATACATTTGTACAAAGATGATTAAATTAGTCATGTTTAGTGCAGTTCTACCCTTGTAAGTTGTTAAATGCTCTGGCAGCGAGTGGTCTGCTAGGAAGATACCAGTGCGCATCTGGTATCGGCACATGGGGATATTATGATTCATCTATTAAGCAGTGGTCTGCGCTTGGGACTAGGTCACTTTAGTTGCCGCACGCATCACAAAAATAGGGTCAAGTTAGGGCTCTTACTCTTTGCTCTCTCGGTCGTCGGCTGTGGACGGCCAACAGGGCAGCTTGGTAACTGCTACGCAGATGCGGACTGCGGCGATGGCCAGATCTGCAGCCAAGCGATTTGCACCACACCTGCGGGCAGTGGATGCCTAGACAGCAGTGAATGCCCCTTGAGTCATGAGTGCCTGGAGGGAAGATGTGAGCCAACTTCAGGACCATCTTCAGATCCTGTTCCCACAGGTTGTACCAGCGCCGCAGACTGTCCAAGCCCAGAGTACTGCGATTTGAGCCAGGGCGAGTGTGTGGAGTGTTTACTCGATGAGCATTGCCCACTTGGAGATACTTGTTTGCAGGGTGGGATTTGTTCGTCGAGCGAGCAGCCAGAGGTAGAACCTGAAGGTTCAGAGCCAGGTGATCCAACGGAGGTTGGAGACGAAAGTGACCCTGCTGATTCAGAGCAATCGGACCCAAGTGATTCTGGTGCGTCCGAGGACTGTACGGCAACGGCCGATGATGAAACGGGGGCGCTCTGTGACGATGGCCTGGATAACGATTGTGACGGAGAGCCAGATAGATTTGATGCCTCCTGTCCTATGTCTGATTGCGGGGAGCCGTCGAATTACTTGAGCACGGATGTTTGTAACTCGGCGATGCCTGAGGCCCATGGAGCCCGCATTTGTGAGACTTACCCTCATTCCGATCAGCCCGTCGGAAGCCGCGAGCTTTGTATGGATGTGTGCAGAACCACTTCAGATTGTGGAGCAGGGCAGGCCTGTTATATTTCCCGGCGCTCTATCAATGTACATTTTTGCGCGCCAACTTTGGGACAAGCACTTCTCGAGCCTGGGCAAGCTTGCGCCTCTGATTCTCAATGTGCATCTGCAACGTGCTTTGAAGGGGCTTGCCGCGAGGTTTGTGTACGAGATGCCGATTGCTTTGGGGACACTGTGTGCCGGGCAACGATTTTGACGCCTCAGCATCTGGGTCAGGAAGCCGCGTCTGGCCTTTGCATGCCTCGAAACCCTACTTTGCAGGCGCCGGGTGAATCGTGCTCTGCTGCTTCTCAATGTCAAAATGGAGCTTGTGGTCAGCCCTATGCCAACGGTAACTACTACTGTTCAAAAATTTGTGGTTCTGATTATGACTGCGGAGTGGGTCAGCGCTGCGCGGGTGCAATTTACAGCGCGGATACGATTTTAGGTCACGGACTAAGAACCTGTAGCTATCAGCCTGAGACCGCGATTTCTCAGGCAGGTGACTACTGTTCTCAGGCGGCGGATTGTACAACACAAATTTGTGACGGCACTTACTATCATCCAGATGGTCAATTTCTCTTGGCCCCTTATTGCAACCGATATTGCGATACGAATTCTGATTGTCCGTTGCTTTTTCCCGGCTCCGGAGCAGAATCTTACAATTTGCAAATGAAGTGCATCGTCACTTCAAGTGGCGTGATTCAGCCTTTGGTGGGAGGGCATTGTGCTCCTTGGTGGTGCAATACAGCTGCCGATTGTGAACCGGGGCGAAGCTGCTTGATATTCAATCCCACAGGTTTTGACTCGATGCCTCCAGGTATTTGTCAGTAAGAACAAGGGCGCCGGGGCAGGTTCGTCGCGTTTCTATTTACTTGGCACACCAGTTTGTTTTCAGAGTAGAGGCTTATCAACCCCACGATTAACCATTGTCAAACGACGTCAATCAAGCGATGCCCTAAAAACCAGCTGGTCGATGATTTCGCAAATAATTGCTTTGATTGAGTGATTAACACTGGGATGCATGTCTATGTGCTTATTAGAATCATCCTCAGCAGGATTAGTTAGGCGCAAAAACGAGCCTTAAAGTGCAAGAGTTGTTTTCAGGATTTCCTACACGATGGAGATAAGATATTGAGTATCGACGACTTCGAACCCATTGAGCTGCCAAAGCGGGATTTAAAGGGGCTCTATATCGGCCTACTGGTTTTGGTGGTCAGTGTACTTCTTTACAGCCAGCGTGAGAATTTCCCCATGATATTGGAAGGCCGCTATGTGCCTTTTGTAGGCGAGGTCTATTCGTTTCCCGGTGAGGTTAATCCGGCCACTCAAGAGACTTCTGAGCAAACGTTAGAGGTGTTCAATAAGCCTTGGGTAGAGATGTTTCTGGTGGAGCAAAAGGCGCGCAACTCTGATGCTACGTTTGACCGAGCGTATGCCGACGGCTTTGTTGGCCGCTTCTCTTTTGACCCAACGCTGCAAGAACTGATGCGTGGTCTCACGGAGCTTATGCCATTTGAGATTGAATCCTTTGAATTGATTCGCCATCAATTTGAGTTGGTGAACCGTTATTTACAAGCGGCGAATCTGCCGGTGCGCATTGATGCCGGACTTTCTTGGGCTGAAAAGCAGGGCCGTCGTAAGCTTCGTTATCTGCCCGGCATTCAGCAAGAGCTTGGTAAGCTTGGTGTGGATACCACCGGCGGGACCGCTAACTTATTGGTTATGGACCGGCTCGATAATTTGAGCACCGGATCGAGTGCGCATGGTGTGGCTTATATGGAGCGGATGGAAGGGTGGCTTATTTTAGAAAGCATGCGTCGTACGACACCGCAAACTTTGGAGGGTCTCAAACTCAATCCACCTATCTACTGGATACCCAATGAGGGTTCAGCGTCGGCAGAGCTTATGCAGACCCTTGGGGCTTGGATGGCCGAGGGTTACTTGGATGCGGAAAATCAAGTAGCCGAGGGTAAGTTCCTGCTGGACTTAACTTATGGCGTAGCGATTCACGAAGCGCGTCATTTGGCCGACGCAGTTGATGAACCTGTTCTTACGGAAGAGGGCAAACTGGTATTTGGAGGCTTTACACCGCGTACCCTCAAATCATTGCTTGGGGAGGTGCGTGCGTATTTGTCTCAGGTGATTGAGTGTCCGGAGTGTACGGCAAACACGGTAGCTTCCATGGCAGCGCATTTGCCAAAGCGTGCAGCGGGCTCCAGGGAGCTTTATGGAGCAGTTGCACATTATGTGCTTACGGCTATGGCAGACCCGAAGGTACTTCAAGGTCGGCCATCTGCGGCTCAGCTTTTAGAGGTGCTGCGGACCAGCCAGGCCAAGGAACTCTTTCAAGGTGCCAGTGATAGAGCGCACTCAGCTTATGTTTCTTATTTTGGCGCTTATCGCGGTGCCAGCGTATCTAAAGATGAAGAAGCCTTGAAAGTGGTCAGAGACCTACTTGTTCAAGTCAACCGGCAGCCGAGCTGTAAGTTTCAGTCCTATGTGGTTTTCTTGGCAGATCAGCTAAGGCAGAAAAAAGACTACAAAAATATGCAGGGCTACTTTGAAAAAATCTGGAGCTGGCAGTCGTGGCGCTGCCGCGACGATGTTTCTCGTAATAAGATTCGGGAGCGCTACACTCAGGCTTTGGCGATTGAAGGTCAGGCCGCGCAGGTGGTTGGATTACTTGATGGAGAAAAGAAGTTAGGCAAGCTGGAGCAAAAGGCTCTCAACTGGGCCAGATTGACCCTTCTCTATAAAGCAAAGTAAGAAATTCTCGAAAAGTAAGAAGCCTAGCCTGGCAAAGCGGTAACCGTAAATCTTAACTCAGATATTTCCAGGGCCAGGTGTTTCGCTTAGGGAATTACGGCGCTGTATAGCTAATTTCTCAACACAAAGGCTTTAAAATGAAGATTGTGTGGAGTTGACGCGATTCTCAGCCTGTTTTGGAAATTAAGCTTCCTTTTGTGATGACCTTTGGCTTGTACAATTCATTTGGCCGTGTTTGGTAGCTCTCCTAACCATTCCCCAACTTCTACCGCCCTAAAGCTCGAAGTTTGGTTAAACCAGGAGCCC